>NZ_JBHLXE010000084.1:0-82736 GCF_042432445.1 Thorsellia kenyensis
ACATCTTAATGTCAATTGATATTATTTATTTTTTGATCAATTGGTTAAGGTTTGATCTCCCCCTGAATTTAACGTAGGATATGAATAGCCCACATAACAACAATTTGAAGTTAAGAATAAAACATGCAGAACAGGTAAAACAGTGGTTGGCATCTTAGTTAATAATCTGTTTTGCCTTAACGCATTTCTTAAAGGAACAGTCAATTTTTTGCAAAAAGGACTAAGATTTTTTCCGGCATTGGTATCAGGTACTTCCACTCTTAAATCACCAGCTCTTTCAACCATTCCAGTAAACATTCCAACAATAGGAGTTACTCTATCATCTGTGGGAAGATCATTAATTACAACTGAACCATGAAAACATTGTCTTGCGAAGATGAGGTCTTTAACTGAAATTTCAAAAATAAGGCGCGCTGCATCAGCTGATTCATAGCACTCAAAAATTACAAATGCACTGTTTTCTATCACGCGAGCAAAACCATAAATTTCTAATGCTAGGGCTTTTTCAGTAATTTCTGCAGCACACTCTTTTTCAAATCCAGCACGACAGTATAAAATAATATTTTTCATGAATTTCCAATAAGTAATGAATAGTAACGGCATCTATCCAAAATCTAAAAAAATGAGGTAATGGACCTTGACCAATAATTGCATAATGCTAGGACATTAAATGCATAAAAGTACCCTCTATATAGGAGAGGTTATTTTGTGATATTAACATAATTTTAATGTTAACTCACATTATTATATAAGTTTAGTTGGCAAATTTTTACGAGCGTAACTCAGAATAATGAGTGAAAATAATTATATATTCTATTTGTAGTCTTCATGTAAACTTTATATTATTCTCTGCATTAAAAAGGATTATTTCCTTCATATAAAGTTACGACAATTTACGGAAAATAGTAAAAAAATATTTTTTCAGCAGGTTGCTAATCTGCTACGTAAGTATATAATCCTAAAAAATGATTCTAAATAAGGATGTTTCAATGAAAAGATTATCTCAAGCCTCCCTTGCTCGGCTTAAACAAACAGATCGTCTAGCAGACACACTTATGTTCTATGTGCTTATTGTTTATGCCACAGTCACTATTGCCATTTCTTTGGTTATAACACACCACAATATGCAGATAGTAGAAGCCTCAATAGCAACCTTAATGGTACTTTTATTCGGTTTTTATGGATATTTTGCCTATAGAGGAAGAGCTCCATGTAGGTATTTTATGGCTGTTAGTCTTATGCTTATGGTTGCATTACATATTCATTTTGCAATGGGTATGTTGGAGTTTCATTTTGGGGTATTTTTAACACTTGCTTTGTTATTAATGTATAGGGATTGGAAACCCATAGTTGTTGCGGCAATTGTAATTGCACTACATCATGTCGTTGTTGATAGGTTACAAGCTGCTGGCTTTGATGTATTTTGTTTAGAAGAAGCTAATTTTGGCCAGATAATGATCCATGCAGCTTATGTAGTCGTGCAAACAGGCTTTCAAATAAAAATAGCAACGATGTTAAGACAAACGGAATTTAGATCTTATTTATTGACTGACAAATTAAGTATAGCAATGGAAAATCTGTCAGAGGCAGTAAATGAGGTGGAAACAAGAAGTATAAATGTACTCAATTCTGCTAATACTATAGCCCAAACAGGAGATTCTTTGAGTGAAAAAAGTAACTCAGCAGCAAGTCGCTTGATACAAACCTCAGCCGCAGTTAACCAACTGAATGTTTCGATTAAGAGTAATGCAGAGATGAGTTCTCAAGCCGATAGCCTCATTACTGAAGCATCAAGGGAAGCAACAGAAGGAAAAGAAATTGTGGCTGAAATAGTGGGTGTGATGCAAGGGATAGAAACCTCGGCAACAAAAATTTCCGCGATTACTGAAGTTATAAACGGTATCTCTTTTCAAACGAACATTCTTGCATTAAATGCTGCAGTAGAAGCCGCTAGAGCAGGGGAGCATGGGCGTGGGTTTGCTGTTGTTGCCTCTGAAGTGAGAACACTTGCTCAAAGGGCTGGACAAGCCGCTAAAGAAATTGGAGAGTTAATTGATAATAGTGTTACCCAAATGAAAAAAGGCGTTACTTTTGTTGATAGCGCGAATACTAAGATAACTGGAATGGCTCATTCAGTATCCGAAGTGACGGGGCTAGTAAATCATATTTCAAGTAACACTGATGAACAAACTAGACAGATATCTGAAGTCAGTAGTTCAATTAATATTCTTGAAGATGTTGTTATGCAAAATATAAGCGCCGCAGAACAAAGCGTTACAATTGCCCAAATTTTACAAAATAATGCTAATGCACTCGATGTTACGGTGGCTAAAATGTCGCAAATAAACCAAACTGATGTGGAAAATATAGAAGATATTGAGTCTAAGTCTAATCTGAGTAAGTAAATAGATTAGCATCTCTTATCTTACATGGCCTTTATATTAACGTGCTACATCTTATTTATTTAAAATTATGAAATTTAGAAAAATGACAAATCAAAATTTAGTCTTTGGTCTTCATAAAGCATTTTATTAATTAGTCTTAATCACTTTTAATTTGAAAGATTTATGAACAAAAATATTTGTTGTATTAAGGGAAAAAGAATGCGCCAATTATTTGTGTTGTGTTTTAAAAGTTTGTTATTTTTCAATATTTTTACTATTTTTATTGCAAGCCAGCAATTAATAGCCAAAGAACCCGAAACGAACAAAAAAAAACTGGTTATCTCTACCACGTTCACAATATTGCAAGACATTGCTCAGAATATAGTTGGCGATAAAGGAACAGTTGTTTCCATTACTAAGCCTGGTGCTGAAATACATGATTATGAACCTACCCCAAAAGACATCCAAAAAATTCAAAATTCAGATCTCATTATTTATAACGGTATGAATCTCGAGGCTTGGTTTGATAAGTTTTATCAAGACATCGCTACTACGCCTAAATTAATAGCGACTGACTCCATAAAACCAATCTACGTAAAGGATGAAAAAGGAAATTTAACCCAAATCCCTAATCCTCATGCGTGGATGTCACCTAAGAATGCGCTCATTTATGTAACTAATATTAAAAATGCTTTAATTACGATAGATCCCTCTAATAAAGAGTACTATGAGTCTAATGCTGCTGCTTATGCAAATCAAATCGTTGAATTATCTCAGCGATTCGAAAAACGGCTTGCCCGTGTATCAAACGATTCGCAATCAAAATGGCTTGTTACTTCAGAGGGCGCGTTTAGCTATCTTGCAAGCGATTATAATCTAAACGAAGCCTATATTTATCCCATTAATACTGAGGGGCAAGTTAAGCCTAAACAATTAAGTGCATTGATTGATTTAGTAAACGCCTATAAAATCCCAGTCATATTTTCTGAAACTACAACATCAGATAGACCTGCAAAAACGATTGTTGAGGAAACAAATGCTCATTATGGAGGTCAACTTTATGTCGATTCCTTATCAGAGAGTGATGGTGAAGTACCTACCTATTTAAGTTTATTAGAAACTACACTTAGCCGTATTGCTTTGGGCTATGAAACAATCAGAGATGAAGATTAAATGCTGGAACAAATAAATTTATGACAAAGAGAACTATAGAGATATTAGTCGATTCTATTAATTATAAATACAGTAATGGAAATCAGGCAATCGTTGATGCCTCTTTTAAATTAAAAGAAGGAATTATTTGTGCGCTTGTTGGACCTAATGGAGGAGGTAAATCAACCCTATTTAAAAGTCTTATGGGGTTTGTCACTCCTTATTCTGGAAATATATCTTTTAATGGATTGTCAGTCCAGCAAGCTTTGAAACAAAATTACATCGCCTATGTTCCGCAAACAGAAGAAGTTGATTGGGATTTTCCTATTTTGGTAAAAGATGTCGTGATGATGGGTCGATATTGCAAAATGAATTTTTTGAGAATTCCTTCAAAACATGATATTGAAATTGTTGAGCAAGCATTAGATCTTGTTGGATTATCCCAATATAAAACACGTCAAATCGGTGAATTATCTGGTGGCCAAAAAAAACGAGTTTTCTTAGCAAGGGCATTAGCCCAAGAAGGCCAGGTTTTGATGCTTGATGAACCTTTTACTGGAGTTGATGTACAAACTGAAAACGCAATAATTGAGCTCTTGCAACAGTTAAAAAAACAAGGGGCATTGATCCTTATAGCGACACATAATTTGGGTAGTGTACCTGAATTTTGTGATGAGGTTGTACTTTTTAATCGAACAGTCATTTCTTTTGGCACAATTGGAACTACATTTACTGAAGAAAATCTTAAAAAAACGTTTGGTGGAGTATTACGGCATATTCGACTTGGGCAAGAACACTTGCATGATGATGACGATCCTAGGGTAGTTACAGTGCTCACAGATGATGAAAGACCTGCCGTTTTTTACGGTAATACTGAGCAAGATCCTCCTACCTCAAATCATATTAAGGGGGAGTGATGCTAGACGTATTAATGGTTCCATTTGATTATCAATTTATGCAAAAAGCCATTATAGTGTGTACGCTTATAGGTATTATTTGTGCATTATTATCCTCTTTTCTTATTTTGAACCATTGGTCATTAATAGGTGATGCGCTTTCTCATTCGGTGGTTCCTGGTGTTGTTATTGCTTATTGGTTAAGTTTACCATTTGTTTTAGGTGCTTTTTTCAGTGGACTCATCGCAGCGTTTGCTATGCTATTTATTAATAAGATATCCAAATTTAAACAAGATGTTGTTATTGGATTTGTTTTCTCCGGTTTTTTTGCCTTAGGCTTGTTGATGATTTCAATAAAACCAATCGCTATAAGTGTACAGACAATCATTATGGGAACAATCTATTCAATTTCACATGCTGAATTTTGGCAAATTATCATTGTTTTTGTTGCTGCTGCACTAATAATATATCTTATTTTCCCTACGCTCGTTTTGATTTTATTTGACAAAAAATTCGCGCAATCGCTCGGTATTAAAGAATTTATTTATAAATCACTATTTTTCTCGGTGTTGAGTGGCGTTATAGTCATCTCTTTACAAGCGGTTGGTTCAATATTAGTAATTGCATTATTAATTATCCCTGGCGCTTGCGGGTTTTTAATAACGAAGCAAATCAATAGATTGGTTATCTATTCGATGTTGGTAGGAGGAATTACTGCTTTTGTTGGCGCATATTTGAGCTATTTTATGAATATACCCGCAGGACCCTTAATTGTTCTGCTTCAGGGGGCGATGTTCTTTATAATATTTATTTGCAAAAATGGACTCTATAGAGATAAATTAAAATCAAAGTTAGCCAATCAATAGCAAAAAAAAATTGTAATAAAATAAAAATAAAGATAAACGTTTAGTCGATTATTCTATTGGCATTGCGACTCATTAAACGCGTTGATATCCTCCCTTTAAAAATAGAAGGGGGTTTACGACCTACCGGATAAAATTTACTATGTACGATTTCATTATTTATTTAATAGAACCCTTTTACTTGCCTTTTATTCAAAGGGCACTCTTATTAGGCATAACAATAGGAATTGTCTGTGCTGTTTTATCCTGTTATTTAGTATTAAAAGGGTGGGCTCTCATAGGAGATGCGCTTTCTCACTCTTTATTACCAGGAGTTTTGCTTAGTCATATGTTTGGACTTTCAATTTTTATAGGTGCATTATGTGCAGCGATATTAAGTACCACCTTGATGGGGGTGATTAAGCGAAAGACTAAATTAAAAGAAGATACGATTGTTGGAATTGTTTTCTCCGTTATGTTTGCGATGGGATTATTTTTATTTAGTGTTATAGATACAGAATTACATATTACACATTTATTATTTGGTAATATACTCGGAATAGATAGAAACTCACTGCTTACCCATTTGATCATATTAGTATGCATTCTTGCCATAATTTGTTTAAAAGCTAGGGATTTAATGTTGTTTTGCTTTGATGAAAAACAACTTACCATGCAAGGAATGTCTATAAAATTTCATCATTATTTATTACTGTTTTTATTATCTGTAGTACTTGTTGTTTCCATACAAGCGATAGGGGTTTTATTTGTGATTGGCTTATTAATTATTCCGGGAATGTTTGGCTATTCAATGACTAAGCAATTTCACTTTATGATGATGTATGCTTCTTTTTTTTCAGCACTCACTATCTTTATCGGTATATTAGTTAGCTTTTACTTAGATGTCGCTAGTGCACCATTAATTATTGTGATTCAAACACTGTTTTTGCTTCTAACCTTTGCCTTAACTTCTAGAATAACAAAAAATAAGCAAATTTGACAGAGAAGCTGCCTTGAGTACATCTTAGTGATTTCAAGAAAATAGTTTGATATAATTGCTGTTTAGCTCTTTAAAAGAGTTCATTAAAAACAATCTAAAGCTCAATCCAATGTATTTTAAGCTAATAGAGTTACTTTAAATTATTGCTTGTAAGATTGGTTAAGTTAAGACTTGTTTCCAAGTTACAACAAATTAAAACTTATTAAATTAGAAGATAAACAATGACGACACACTCTGTACACACAAAGAAAAAAATTCTCCGTACTCAATGCCCGGATGCAACGGGCTTGATTTCCAAAATAACTAATATTTGTTATAAGCATCAATTAAATATTCTGCAGAATAATGAATTTGTGGATCATCGTTCGGGGCATTTTTTCATGCGTACTGAACTTGAAGGTATTTTTAATGATGAAATGCTTCTAGCTGATTTAAACTATGCTTTGCCAGAAGGATCTTTTTATGAGCTAAAATCAATAGAAAAACAAAAAATAGTGATTTTAGTTACTAAAGAAGCACATTGTTTGGGTGATTTACTGATGAAACAAGCTTATGGTGATATGGATGTAGAAATTACAGCGGTAATTGGTAATCATGAATTACTTAAGCCTCTTGTAGAACGTTTTGATATTCCCTTCCACTTAGTGTCTCATGAAGGTTTATCACGAGAAGAACATGATAAATTGATGTCTGAAAAAATAAAAGAATTTTCTCCTGATTATGTTGTCTTAGCTAAGTACATGAGAATTTTAACGCCACAGTTTGTAAGTCAATTTGATAAAAAGATTATTAATATACATCACTCTTTCCTACCTGCATTTATTGGGGCTAAACCATATCATCAAGCCTATGAAAGGGGAGTAAAAATAATTGGTGCAACGGCGCATTTTGTGAATAACGATCTTGATGAAGGTCCGATTATCATGCAGGATGTAATCCATGTAGATCATACTTATACTGCTGAAGCAATGATGAAAGCTGGTCGTGATGTTGAAAAAAATGTTTTAAGTCGTTCCCTAGAAAAGGTATTAGCACAAAGAGTATTTGTTCAAGGTAACCATACAATCATACTGTAAAGCTTTTGCTTTTTGTTTGGCTATGGTATTGAAAGTTTCACTTTCGCAGTGTAGTGCATCTAATGTAATTAGACACTCCTTTAAATTCAGCGTATTTAAAACATTTCTCACCACTTAAATTTCTTGGCCTTTCCCAAGCCCCATCTCAGTCCCAATTGTGATGCCAAGGCCAAGATTATATACTAATACAACATTAAGAACTTCACCCGAGTCAGCTTGTAAACCTCTCACAACTTTACCATCAATGACTATAATTTTTCTCAACTTAACGAAAGCATTTTCTGGTGACTGATTTTCCTCTTCTTTATTATCAATTGATTACAGCTGATTTTTCATTGATTCAGATTGATAACTTCTAGTCCAATTAATTAATAACTCGTTCAGTAATTTAGGCTTTATCAGCCTGATGATTCTAGCAATGTTATGCCGGGTAGGCAGTCCATTAGTATAGGGGAAAAAATTTCTAAGCCAGTCTATATTTGCTTCACAAAAACGCGCTATTGCATGCCAATTGCTATAGCCACATATAAATGAGGCAACTACTAAAAAATTAATTTCTGCCACAGGGTATTTTTGGTTAATAGTAGACCTTGTTTCTTCTATACCATTAAAAATATGTGTGATTTTCAGATCAAATAAGTAAAATAGATTTACTTATTTGATCTGAAAAATATCATGATGGCAATTGATATTAATTAATTTTTGATAAATTGGTCAAGGTTTGCCCCCATGTCTAAAAGCTCTTTAAATGCTTGGCTTAGAAGTCATAGAGAACAATTAAATCAACTCTCTTTTGATAGTAAACACAGATCAGCTCAAGAAAAATTATTAGTCATAGCAGAATCCCATGCTTTAACTTGCGAAGAACTCAGTCAATGGTGTCGTATGAAAGGTATTTTTGAACATCAATTAAAGTCTTGGAAAAGAGAGTTTATTAAGGGTTCTGAAAAGAAAACAAATCGTACCAAGACTCATGGATGATAAAGGTATTTATATTGCTTCTGAATCTACATTCTATCGCTTTATGAGATTAACTGGACAAAATACTCATCGTGGTAGCACGAGAAAGCCAAGAGCGTCAGATAAACCCAATGAGCTTGTGGCAACAGCGAGTAATCAAGTCTATTGTTGGGGTATTACTTATTTGAGTTCCAATGTGAAAGGAGACTACTTTTAACTCTATGTGTACATTGATATATTTGATAAATATATTACGGGTTGGTAAGTCTTTGATTCAGGAAGTGCAGAGAATGCTTCTTTATTAATACAAGATATTTATGAAAAAGAAAATATCCAACCTAAGCAGTTAGTTATTCATTCGGATAATGCCTCTCCTATGAAAGGAAAGAGTATGAAGGTGATGCTAGCTCAACTCGGCGTCTCAAGTTCACATAGTAGACCTAGGTTAAGTAATGATAATCCCATGTCAGAATCGTTATTTAAAACCTTAAAATATAACGCATTATTGCCATTAAAACCCATTGGCAATTTACAAGAAGCTAGATTGCAGGTGTATCAGTTTGTTCAGTGGTATAACCATGAACACTTGCACAGCAGTAATCAATTTATCACCCCTTCAGATAAACGCACAGGTAAGGATGTGGCTAAATTACAGAAGAGACAAGAGGTAATAAATCGCAAGAAAGAAAGTCATCCTAACAGATGGGCTAAAGGGCGTATACGTGATTGGAGTCCAATAACTAAATTTATATTGAGTATAATTAAAAACCTAGTGTTTTTTGACGAAAAAGATTTAATGAATAGTAACCAGTAACAATTAATTTGCTATAGAATGCTTTTAATTATATTAAAAAAAAATTTTTTTATGTTTAATTTTCAAAGGGGTAATTAAAAAAAATCGGTAACGTAACTTAGCCTTTTTCAGGTAAAAAAGAGATATCTACATAATATTTTTTCGGGTTATTTCTCATTATATAAATAGTAATTTCATTATTTTCAATATAGGGTGAAGGATCGTACCAAATAAATTCGCTATCAAAGATATGAACGGTATTATTTAATTTATCTAACCATTGCGCAGTGATTCTATATGGGGTTCTGTGATTGATTGATATTAAGGTATAAGGACCAATTTCAGTTATTAGGGCTTTAACAGGAAAACCTTCCCGTTTAAATTTATCTGCATTAGGCTTTTTAAAAATAACAAAAAATATTGCTACAAAGAATAAAAAACCAACGCCAATAATACACAGAATAATAACCCCAATCCACATTTGTGAAATATTATTAATAATGGCTTCATTAGGTGAGTTCTGATCATAGTAAATTTCAACAGTACTGCCTATAGGATCGAGCAAAGTCTTAGTAAGAGTGCTACCGATCACATTATGTTCTTTACCAGAGCTATCTATAAAAGTAATAACTGGTGCATAAAGTATTTCACCGGATGAACTTTTTTGGGGTATCGAGCTGCTTACAATCCCTGTTGTTAATTGGCTAGTTTGAATAAAATCATAGTTCTTTTTAGCCAAGATTGCTGCGCTGATTAAAAGTATCATTGCAACAGAAAAGAAAATAATTTTAAATAGAAGAATAACTCCACGCATAGGGTATGATCTTAACTTAATTTGTTAACAGAAAAATTATGTAAAAAAATATTTGTAATTAGTTAATTATAAAGAACATGTCATGTGAAAACAATGCTAACTAATTGTTGAAATAACTACCTAAATCAATTTAAAACTCCCTTTTGAACATTGTAAAAATGTGATTTTAAAAAAAATGAGACCAGTTTGATTGTAAAAAAGATTTAATAAAATTAAATATGATTTATTTAAATTTTCTGGGAAAACCTACTTAAATACTTTGATTGAGCAAATTTAGTGCGGTTTCTGATTGTCACTAAACGTGATTTAAGCACGTAAGTCTTACTTAATTCAAAAGGACTAAGTTATAACGCAAAATACATACTCTTTAAAAGAAAAAGAGCGTGCTTTTGTTCTCGAAAAATGTCTCAGAAAAGAAATCACTTAAGTCACATCTGCTAGACAATTTGGAGTTACTTACAGGCATTTTAAAAGACTTTTCATCAAGTATAAAGAAAATGGAATTGATGGTATTGTATCACAAAGACGAGGCAAACCATCTACTAAAAAAACTCCTGCTGATATAGACGTAGAGGAGCTAGTAGCACTAAAAGTAATACTGTGTTCACGGGTTTCTTGCCAGCGGTAGGGGATAAAAAGAAGGTAGTAATCAAACAGAAAATAAAATCTTTCAATTGGCAAGCGATGCTTCCAAAAGGTTTAAACATAGTGGCTAAAATGATTAATCCTTATTTACATGGGATAATAAATTATTATAGCAAGTTCTATCCATCAGAATTAAGAGGCATATGGCAGACACTTGATACACGTCTTGTAGTCTGGCTGATGAAAAAGAGCAAGAAACTCAAAGGCAAGAAGATGAAAACATACCAATTACTTTCTGAGATAAAATCACATCTTGCACGAAGAAGACTTTTTGCCCTTTGGTCATTAGAATTAATGATAAAAGCACAAAAGGAAACATAGCACAAGTGAGGTTGAGCTAGACGAGCCACATGACGCGAGAGTGTCACGTGTGGTTCTGTGAGAGGGGGCAGGGGCAGTTCCTGTGCTCTACTCGATTAATGATAAAAAAGTTTGCTCGCCCCCTGACTCATTAAATACAATAAATTTTAGGATCTTAATCATTAAACATCTATAGCATCTATGCAAATTCTATCTTATTAAAAATTTTTAGAAAGATGGCTAATCCCTATTAATTCAATAAATATAAAATGATTTAGTGGGTGCAATGCATCATTCTATTTAGTATGCTGGTGATACTTTTACGTTAAACTTCCATCTTTAAGGTGAGATACCCCATTGAATCAATATGATATGTATATACCACTAGGAATTTTAACAAGCCAATTAGAATTTTAGGGGGTTTATAGTATTATCTATTTATGAAAACTCATGACTATAGGAACTAACTAAAACTAGCCCCCCAAATTGGGGGAATGTTTTTTAATAAATGATTTCTAACAGATGATTTTTAACAAAAGGATTTTAAAAAATTATCTACATGAGCATAAATGAATCACGTAACGAGAAACAAACACATGCTGACTTATGAACGCTTCGCTAAAACATTCAATATAACACATGAACGCCATCTGCTTTTAAAAGATAAAAACGTTTCTATTCCTAAGCACTATCTTAATTTTTTTATTTTTTTAGCTGACGTATCCCTTGATGAATTTTTAGCTTGGGAGAAAACGCATGCAATTGATGACACTTACTTGATTAATTTTAGTGACAATATTTCTGATGATGGTTGGTTTAACGCTGATATCTTACAAGAATTGTTTGATTTACTTATTAACCATACACAGCTATCTGAGTGTCTTGCCTTAGCAGTAATTAACAGTCAACATCAATTTGCCAGCAAACCATTGTTGTGTAAAAGAAATACAACTTCTAGATATCAGTTTTTTCGTCAAGCTTGGGTGCTAAAAAATTTAATTGATAATATAGCTCAGTATTCAGCATGGAATGATGTAGCTCAAAGGGAATTACAGAGTATTCATCTAAGTGCTTATTTGGCAAAGTCAGTCAGTTATGTCAGTAGAATGCCGGAACATTGGTTTTGGCATACATGGCTATCCTTAGATAAAAAAAATTTAAAACACTTTTTAAATAATCTTAAGTCGAAGGACTCAAAGCCAGATATACTTTGCCGAGCAACTCTATTTCTTTTATTAGGTGCGGATGATAAACAAGCTGAAGAAAATTTGAAATGCACTTTAGAACAAAACAAACAAAACATGACTCTATTGCAAAATTTTGTTAGTGCGTTTGAGAGTTGTGCCCCCCATACTCTATCTTTTTTTCTCTCTCAATGTGTCTCATTAAATTTAGTCAAAAAAAGCCACTGTAGGCGTTCAATACAAACATTTTTAGGACTGACTCCATTTTCTGAAGAAACACTGAACATTAAATTGAAAGAAATTATTTATCTTTTAAGCCAATACGCGGATGGTATCGTATTTGAGGAGGCATTTTTTGCTAAAACTGCTGATGAATTATATCTCAATTTAATTGTATTTGGCCTAATCAACTTAGATGAGATGTGTCACTTATTGATTAAAAATATCGATAGATTTTCATTAGATAGGCTTGAAATCATAGTGATTTACCTTTTTAATACAGGGATGTTTGAACACTTCAATCAATTTAGTATTGAAATATTTAAACGTCATTTTAAAGTGTGTATCCAGCCATTGAACCCCGGCGCACTTAAACTCTTAGCTTTAATAAGTTCACTACAAATCTCTTGTCTCTCTGAACCCAAAAATCTAATCAAAAATGACGTGATGTTTTGGCAAATAACTACTTATTTTTCTGAATTAGAGCCAATTTTAATAAACTACCCTAATCTAAAAACAATAGATTTTGATCATCAGTTAATAGATAGAAAAATTGATTTAGATAACCGTTACTCAATCCTATTAAGTCTATTTGATCATTCAGAAAAAATGACAGTTTATTTTATGGATAATTTAGCGCTTTTACCGGCTCAGTTAAAAAAAATATTATTACATACTGTCTTTAGTCCATGTTCAATGCATAGCCATAGTATTAAAGTCGATAACACAAAAATGTTCACGGTGAATTCTGCTAACCTTGGGTTATTATCAAAATTCCTTTTAGATAAAGATACTAATATCAATATGAAATCTATTGCACTTTGCCACGTCATTAAAGAAGAGTTGCCCATAGAAATACTAGAACAACTGTTCCTTTATTTAAAAAGAAATAAACGAATATTGAATCAAATGATTATCGATCTACTTTCAAGTCTTAGTGATAATCAATTTGCAAAGCTCATTAATAGCCAATATAAAACAAAAATCTATGCACTTCAAAAAGCGCTTATTAATCTGCTTGTGATCAGAAAATCGATTAACACTAGTTTAATTAACGAAGATTGGTATCCCTATTTATCAACGATGAATAAGTTAAAACCGCAAGACGTCAGTCAATTAAACATAATATTTGAAAAATCCGATGAGCATATCGATTTACTATTAAAACATTTGCCTCATTCTTAGGACAACACTGTCCTACGAATTGTTCTAAAAGGATCTATCATAATTATATGAGAGGCGACTAGAATCAATTCAAAAAACACTCGCATACCTTATGGATTAAATCAATCGGAATAAACTACCCTATTGGCATTTTTGATTCCGCAAATTTTAGCTTTGATTCACTGGGAGTGGCAAATAGATAAATAAATGTTAAAGGTCCAACCCTAACTCAGGGGGCGATCAAACTTTGATCAAACAGATTGAATTTATTGAAACTTATCAGTAATTAAAAAATACAGTCGGTGAAGAACCGATTCTATTTATTGATGCATTACACCCAACTCAAGCCACTAAGTTGGGATATGGGTGGATTAAGAAAGGAACTGATAAAGTCGTCAATACAACAGGCAGTCGTACACGAATCAATTTAATTGGTGCTTTGAATATTAATGCCATTGAGAAAACTGTTGTACAAGAGTTTGAAACGATTAACGGTTAAAGTATTATCGAATTTTTTACTAAGCTGAGAGAAAATTACCCTCTTACAGAAAATAAACACATTCATATCATACTTGATGGTGCAGGTTACCATAGGTCGGAGGTTGTGGTTGAAAAAGCGTTAGAAATGAGCATCGTACTACATTATTTGCCTCCATATAGCCCAAATCTAAATCCAATTGATCGGTTATGGAAGGTAATGAATGAAAAATGTAGAAATAATCAATATTTTCCGTCGAAAGATAAATTTCGGGAAGCTGTGTTGGGACTTTTCGAGAATATTTTGCCCACGATCATTCCAGAACTACGAACAAGGCTTACTGATAATTTTTAGGTGCTAAAACCTGCATCTTGATTTCCATTGAGTATAAAGCACGTACAGGTGAAATTCTAAATGCTGTGACAGCATTTGATGTCGATAATGGCATTTCATTCAGTACAGAGATAGGGGCTGGTAAAGGCCAAGAAATCCAGATGGTACTGAACGTCCTTAAAATACTCAATCTTAAAGAGTGTATTGTGACGCTTGATGCGCTTCATTGTCAAACTGAAACCGTTAATGAAATTTTTAAAGGCAAAGGGATTGCACTTATCCAAGTTAAAGGCAATCAACGTAAATTGTTTGAAGCAATAGATCGAGAATTTCAAACATTGTGGAATACTGATGAATCAGAGAAACATGCTTTAATTCAGAATGACCGTGGTCATGGAAGAATAGAACAAAGGACTGCGTATGTTATTGATGCAAAGATAAATAAAAATTTAAAAGAAAAATTGACTGCAAGTGAAGCCATACAATATACAAGGGAGCATTGCGTGTTGAACATTCACTTCATTGGCGTTTAGATGTGGTAATGAAAGAGGACTCATCAGAGGTGCATGATAGAATAAGTGCAAAAAATTTATCGATAATTAGGCGCTTTTCCCTAAATTTACTAAGTACTGCAGAATACAAAAGAGAAAAAAAGGAAGCTTCAATTCCTAGCAAAATGAGAATGTGTATAAATGATTTAAATTTAAGGGATAAAATCATATTCACGATGAGATTGATTTAATAATGAAAAAGCTTGCTCGCCCCCTGATTCCATAGAGCGCTTAAAACATTAGGTATCGGCATAATTTGTGTCAATACTCCTCAAGCTAATGAGCGAATAGAAAGAGCCAATCTGACCACTATAAAGATAGATTGGTAAAGGCAATCCGTTTAGTTTGCATGAGTAGAATTGAAGAAGCCAATCAATTTGCTAAAACTTGTCAAGCATTTGTTAAAACTTACATTCAAGAGTTCAACGAAAAATTTGCTAAGGCGCCTATCGAACCGATTGATGCCCACAGTTCATTGCAATTTAATGAGGCGGAATTGAATCATATCTTAAGTCATCAGGTTCCCCGTAAAATAAGCAAGAATTTAACATTCCAATTTAACAACGCTGAATATCAACTTGAAGGCTATGGAAAAAGGTTATCGATTGCAAAATAAAACGGTTCAAGTGTGCCTACAATTAGATGGTAAAATGAGTGTGTTACTAGTCGATAAGTCGTTAAATTTTAATAAAATAAGCATCAAGAAAACAGCAGTGAAAGTGGTAGATAGTAAGTATATTAATGATGTGGTGAATGATATTAAACAGAAAGAGTCGGATAAAAGCGTTCAAGAAGAAAGTATTCATAATGATATACCACAAGCCAAGGTGACAATAGGTTGATTGCTTATACTTAATCCTGAATAAACAATCTGTTATTACCGTGTAATGATGCGTATTAAAATGATTGATATCTTAAATTTGAGGTAGGGATAGCTATGCGTAGCATATAAGCGCACAGCGCTAAACTAATCGGAATACAGAAAAAAATGGCATGAGCGACGATATTATCTTATTCAAATAGACATATGAACCTACTACGATGACCAGAACAAATAAATATTGATTGAAACCCATCAGTGTTTAGAGTAAAAAACCATCAAAACACCAAGTAGAGCTGTATTTTTTTAAATTAAAATGGGATATTTTAGCTAATGCTTTACACACACAAGAAAAAGCTTTACTTTAAATAATAAAGTTTTTATAATAGTTTGGTTATCAGGTGGGGTTCCCGAGCGGTCAAAGGGAGCAGACTGTAAATCTGCCGTCATCGACTTCGAAGGTTCGAATCCTTCTCCCACCACCATTCAAATTCTGATAACTTCTCTCGATTAATTCTTCCTATTTCCTTATACTTATAACTACTTTCTTATACCTTCTAATTTACTTGTTCGCTTGATGAACAACTCGATGTTTATATATTCCATTGCTTTTAATATAGTCATATACGGGGCTAGGCAATAATCTATCGCATGATTTTCCCGATTTTAGTAAATTTCGTATAAGAGTAGCCGAAACATCAAAGTAAGGTGTAGGAGCAAGAAAAATTTTTCCATTCGCTAATTCAAGTAAATGTTCCTTATTAGGTTCTAAATGTGACTCAATCCATAAATTAAGGTTTGAGTCAGGTATTGGCTGAATTTCATGGTTTCTTTTGCACACGATCAAATGACAATAATTTAAAAGATTTTCCCATTGGTGCCACTTATTTAATGAATAAAGAGAATCTTCACCAATAATGAAAAGAATAGGGCGTTTACTTCCAAATTCATGCCGCATCTCAATTAAAGTGTCTATCGTATAAGAGTATGTATCTCTCAATAGCTCACGTGTATCAAGCGTAAATAACGGCTCATTTTTAATTGCTAGCTCAATCATTGCGATTCGCTGATGTACGTTAGCAACAGGTTGTTGTCTATGAGGCGGAATATGATTAGGTAATATATTGATTGTTTGAAAATTAAAATAATAGGCGATGGATTTACAAATATTGAGATGACCAATGTGTATAGGATCGAATGTACCGCCATAATAAACAATCGGTTGTAATATTTCTTTATCCATTGAATCTATTTCCCTCTGCTTAAACTGGGTTATATTTATGTATTTGTATAGTTTATGAATTCATGAGTATCAAAAATCTTGGCGTTTTCCTGTTACACAATCAGGAGAAATACATATTTTTGCCTTGATTACACAATAAAAAAGTTAAAAAAAAGCCCTCCATGTTACTCACTAAAAAGATTTAGGTAAATGAGGTTTATTGGAAAGTAAAATAACTATATCTAATAAGTCTTTCCACAATGAATCAGAAACAATGGTTTTGGCCTTTATCTCTATTTCACTAAGCATCTCAATTGCTTTAGCTATATCAACGAAGTTTAATCTTTGAAGTGTTTGTGTGTATAGAGGACGTCTATTTTTCCAGATATTTAAATTATCAAATATGACTCTAAGATCAGCAGGAGGATGCTGTGATTTGATTTTGATAAGCTGCATTAATTCAGACTGAAGCTGTCTTAGTAAAATAATGATTTCAAACTCTTCATCTTGTAGCTGTTTAGCTATATGAAAAGCTCTTTTTAAAGATCCAGATAATGCAGCATCAACAAAATGAGTCGATGTAAAATGAGCAGCATCAAAAAGAATGTTCTCTAATTGCATTTTGCTTACGGGCTTTTCACCAAACAGAAGCTGTATTTGTTGTAATATTTGATTCAAGGCCAACAAATTACCTTCATAGTGATAACATAAGGACAATATGGCTTCGTGCTCTAATTTTAAACCTAGCCTGTTTTGTCTTTGTGTAACCCATTGCGGAAGTTGCTCTCGTGTAGGAGGCTGACAATTTATTATTAGACTATTATCTGCAAAAAAGTCTTTGAACCATTTTAATTTTTCAAGTGGATACGCAGAACGTGGATAAGTAAAAATTAATATAATATCTTCATGGATAAGAGTGTCTAAAATGCTTAATTTTTCTGTAATAGATGTGCCTAGTGCACTGTCAGGTAAATTTAAATAAATTATCAGTTTTTGAGAAAACAGACTCATTCCCTCACATAAAGAGAATATCTCATTCCAATCAGTTTTAGCTTCTATTGTAAATAAATGGTACTCAGTAAATTCTAATGATTTTGCTAAGGCAGTAATTTTTTGTGAACTCTCAAATATTAATAGGGGCTCATTACCATTAATTAAATATTTCTGTTTAATGATATGAGCATTATTATTTTGTGTATACTGAGTATTTAGAAACTTATCTGCATCAATCTTAATCATTTTCCGTTATCATCTCTGGTCTAAAAGAACTTAATCTTCTGACGAGTTCTTGTGCCGCTTGTACCCTGAGTTCTTCTCTAATGATTTCTTGCTCACTATTTTTTTGCATTGCGGCTAGCGGGTTATCAAAAAAGGATCGTTGCACTTTTACATTTATTGGGTAAATACCGCTGTTGGGTATAATTAAATGTGCTGTTACTTCTAAAGATAATTGGTACTCAGCACTTTTACCATTTGCAAAAATCGATACGGTATCCCTAAATTCATTTGAACTTACAACACCAAACCTTGGGTGAGCCAATGAGTTTTGCATTGTTTTATCTGCAAGTAAATTTTGCGAAGCGGTTATTACCTTAACATTATTTAATCTGAGCTCATTTCTTAGTGCTCTATTTAGCGGTCCGTTAGGATCTGAGGAAAACAATTCAATTGTTTTTAACTGAGAAGGAATAGTATAGGTTGTACCTCTCAAACTAAATCCGCAAGCACTTAATAGTAGAGTGATAGAAATTAAAAAACAGAGGGCTGAGAAGCGGTTTAATAAACTGCGTGAGTTGAATCGATGCATAGATTTTTCCAAATAAACGCCTTAGGCCAAGATAATCAGCCTAAGGGATAAGATTTAATTAGCGACAAAATTAAAAAGCTTTCCTTTTACATAGATCGCTTTTCTTAATGTTAATCCATCGAGGTGTTTAGAAACATTAGGTTCATTTAATGCAATCTCCTTGATTTCATTTTCTGACATGTCAGCTGCTACGTTAATCTTAGCTCTAACTTTGCCATTGACTTGTAGGACAATTTCTTTGGTTGTCTCGACTAAAGCCGATTCGTCAACTTTTGGCCACGCTGCGTTATCAATTGCATTAGTATGACCTAATTTTTGCCATAGTATAAAAGCAGCATGTGGCATAAATGGATTAAGCATCAAAATCATTATTGATAACGCTTCTTGCATTAATGCTCTATCTTGTAAAGACTCTTGAGGTGCTTTATACAGATGATTTAAAAGCTCCATTATAGCAGCTATTGCGGTATTAAATGCTTGTCTTCTATTAATGTCATCGGTGACTTTAGCTAACGTTTTATGAATTTCCCTTCTTAAGTTTTGCTGTTCAACTGTTAATGCAGAAACATCAAGTGGATTACAAGCGCCTTTGTTGGTATGTTCATAAACAAGCCTCCACACACGCTTTAGGAATCTATTAGCACCTTCAACCCCTGATTCTTGCCATTCAAGGGTCATTTCTGGTGGTGCTGCAAACATTACAAAGAGTCTGACTGTATCTGCGCCATATTTTTCTACCATCTCTTGTGGATCTATGCCGTTATTTTTTGATTTAGACATTTTACTCATGCCAGCATAAACTAACTCTTTACCTGATTTATCTTTAGCAGAAACAATTCGGCCTTTTTCATCTTTTGTCACTGAAACGTCTAAAGGCGATACCCATACTCTTTGACCTGAATCACCAACGTAATAAAACGCGTCAGCTAGAACCATACCCTGGCAAAGTAATTTTTTCGCCGGCTCATCTGAGCTAACAAGGCCTGCATCGCGGAGTAACTTATGGAAAAATCTAAAATAGAGTAGGTGCATTATGGCATGTTCAATACCACCAATATATTGATCAACAGGTAACCAATAGTTTGCAGCTTTCGGATCTAACATGCCTTTATCATATTGCGCTGAAGTATATCTCGCATAATACCATGAAGATTCCATGAAAGTATCAAAGGTGTCTGTTTCTTTTAAAGCCGGCATACCATTAATTGTAGTTTTAGCCCAATTAGGATCTGCTTTTATTGGGCTAACAATCCCATCCATAACAACATCTTCAGGTAAAATTACAGGGAGCATGTCTTCAGGCATCGGTACTTGAGTACCATCTTCTAAAGTAGCAATAGGAATTGGAGCGCCCCAATAACGTTGTCTAGAAACACCCCAATCACGAAGTCGGTAATTTACTTGTTTTTCTCCTTTACCTAGTTCTATTAAGCGAGTGGCAATCGCATCAAATGCTTCTTTTGAACTTAACCCATCAAAATCACCAGAGTTAAAGAGTACACCTTTATCAGTCATTGCTTTTTCACAAAGATCTGGTGGGTTATTTTCAGCATCTAAAATGACTGGGTTAATATCGAGGTTATATTTTTTTGCAAATTCAAAATCGCGCTCATCATGAGCGGGAACAGCCATTACAGCACCAGTACCATATTCCATGAGAACGAAATTTGCTACCCAAATTGGAATTTTTTTACCTGTTATTGGATGAATTACAAAAAGACCTGTCGCCATGCCCAATTTTTCCATAGTTGCCATGTCCGCTTCAGCAACTTTGGTTGTTTTACATTCATCTAAAAATTTTGCTAAAACAGGAGCAGATGCCGCGGCATATTTTGCTAATGGATGTCCTGCAGCTACAGCAACGTAAGTCACACCCATAAAGGTATCAGGTCTAGTTGTATAAACAGTTAATTGATTTAATTGTTTGTCGGTAATTCCATCAACATCGAATGTAATATTCACACCCTCTGAGCGGCCAATCCAATTTCTTTGCATTGTTTTAACTTGTTCAGGCCAATCATCAAGCTTATCAAGATCATTGAGTAATTCATCTGCATAATCAGTGATTTTAATAAACCATTGAGGAATTTCTTTTCTTTCAACCTGCGTATCACAACGCCAGCAATGACCTTCAATAACCTGTTCATTTGCTAAAACAGTTTGATCATGTGGGCACCAGTTAACAGCAGATGTCTTCTTATAGACTAAACCTTTTTCAAATAGTTTGGTAAAAAACCATTGCTCCCAACGGTAATAATCAGGATCGCAAGTGGCAAATTCTCTACTCCAATCATATCCAAAACCGAGTGCTTGAAGTTGATTTTTCATATACTCAATATTTTCATATGTCCATGGAGCTGGGGCTGTATTGTTTTTAACTGCAGCACCTTCTGCCGGTAATCCAAATGCATCCCAACCAATAGGTTGGAGTACGTTTTTTCCTTGCATCCTTTGAAATCTAGAAACTACATCACCAATGGTGTAGTTACGTACGTGCCCCATGTGCAAGCGACCTGAGGGGTAGGGTAACATTGAAAGACAATAGTATTTTTCTTTTGACTCATCTTCAACGACATTAAATGTTTTATTGTTAAGCCAATATTGCTGTATATCTTTTTCTAGATAGCGATGATGGTACTCATCATTAAGAGTTTGTGTTAAGCGGTTAAAAAGCTCATTGTGAGCAAAAGCTGAACTCGAGTTTTGAGATGATGTTTGCGTAACTGTCACAGAAAAATCCTTCTAAATAAAATATTGAGGAAACACTGAGTAAGAGTGTGTTATCGAAATAATGATAAAACAATTATACCTTATAAGATGAATTGAATCAGCTAATAATTTCGACTATTAGTTAGTAAAGATACACATTGAAAAACGTGAAATATAGGTGCATGTGGAAATTTTGAACTCGAAAATAACACCTAAAAATCGAATTAACCTATATCTGCCTTTGCGCGCTATATTTTATAATTATTTCTTAGGTTAAAAAGGGTCATTTTTGAACCTCGCTATTCCATATTACGCATTAAGAAATCTTTTGTTTTAGGTTGAAAAATCAACTTTTAGCTATTTTTTGTCATGCATACTTGAATGTTTAATTTAAAATCAATTGCCTACTGGTAGAATAGTGTAATTTGGTTCTATTATCGCAGTAAGCGATAGTGTGCTGTGAAGTTAGTTATTAGGTTGCTAGGATGCTTTACCTAAGATGGTGGTAGGCCAAACTACATCGGCTAGCAAGAGTTGGTGTTAAATCGGCTCCAACTGCGTTATGTAAGAGATATCGTTGTGAGCGTGGAGTTAAAAGGCAATGATAAATTGTCAGATGCGGAGTAATAAGCTGAATGAAAATAAACCACTGATGAAGTGTCGTTAGACATAACTGTGATGTCAAAACTGCGTTCTCTACTACAACACACTAACAAAACTAGGCGTGACTTGCAATAACGGCTTAGTTGGCTCACCGGCATAGAAGTGGCAGGAGATTAGTACAGGCTTAGGTAAGGAACTCAGGAAGATGTTGCCCCTGATGCTAAATGAACGGCTATAAAGGTGAACCCTGAAGGCTAAATAATGATGCAGGGCGCATTGGCAGATTGTCTTATAGTAGCGTTGAAGTCTCTGTAATGGGGATGGAGCGAAGGGGGCAACTAATCCGTTTTGATTAATTAAGCAACTTGAATTATAAGGATGATGTAGTTGAACAAATCAAAACCCTTTTCAATTAGTAAATGGAAAGTACTAGAGGCTTGGCAACGTGTAAAAGCGAATAGAGGGTCTGCAGGCATCGATAAAGTGAGCATTGATGCCTTTGAACTAAATCTGGGGTAGAATCTATATGAAATTGGGAATCGAAGGAGCTCTGGCAACTATTTTCCACCACCTGTAAAGCGTGTTGAAATTCCAAAATCGGATGGCAAGATGCGCCCATTTGGTATTCCGGCTTATATGGACTTATTCCAATTGGTCAGAAAAATAAAAGATTTTTAACTAAAATTGAATGCTTCCAGATATCCGGCTTCTTTGTAGGCTATTTTAGCCTGATCACAGGATGAAATTCGTACATGAGATCTTATCAGTTAGATGGCTTTATTGCTAGGGAGTCTTAGTGTAAAACAGATTTTTCTCATGTCGGTTCGATCAGTTAATCACTTTATCTTTATTATGCGCAATCTGTTGGATTGTCTTTAATATTTACCTCTTTTCTATAGCAAAAAAATCCCTTCTTTTAATTTTATCTTAGTCGCTGAAGCCTTAGCGTGTTTTGCTTGCTAGGACTAAGGCCCCTGCAAGAGTATCTGCTTTATCGCGCGTCATTTAGGCGGCCTCCTTAATCGTCATCGCACAGTAATACTCAGTGTTTTTATGCAAAACAGCCCACACCATCCTCGCCGTTTTTTTAGCCAAAGCGACCGCTACTACATTCATCTGCACTACCTTGGCACTACCTTGGCACTACCTTGGCACTACCATGCTGATTGATTAAAATTTCTAGTTTTTTAATGTTTTCATCTAGTTGTTCTAGTAATGCCTTTAGAACAGAAATTGCTTCTTTTAAACTGCCTGGTATTTGCGAATCTTGGGCTAATGCTTCGCTTTTGAGTTTATATACATGGGCTCTTCCTCGATTAGCATGGTATATAAATTCACTTAATAATCCTCTGGTGACATAAATACAGGCAGTACGTGCTTTTACGTAATTTTGTCGCATTTTATGGATAGCAAGATAGCCTTGCTGTGTCTCATTTTTCATCCTAACAAATTTCATATGGGAACTACCAACTGCTTTAGAGATAGCATCGCCTTTACGCATAAAATTTTTAGAATTAATCACATAGGTATTTATTTTTTGTGGTGCTATCAATGTTAGTCGGCATGAGTTAAATCATAATCATACATTCGCTGCTACCGAGTATTACAAAAACTTACTATATTGACGATAAAAATGATGTCAATTTAAAAAAAATTCTATCAATGTAATTTTGTGATGATTAATTGAATTAAATGCGGTAAAATAGCCTAGTAGTAAAACTAACGTTAAATTAAACATCGATTGACTAAAATGCAGCCTTTTATGGGTGTTTTTTTATTTACATTGGACTCTTATGTATCATCCCATCTCATTATTTGTCGCTATTCGATATATAAAAGGTCGACCTACTGACCGGTTTGCTCGTTTCGTATCATTTTTTTCAACGATTGGCATAACTCTTGGCGTAATGGCTCTTATCGCTGTGACTAGTGTAATGAATGGGTTTGAAAAAATGCAAGAAGAAGCCCTATTACGTTTTCAGCCACATGCATTACTTTCTTCCGTTGACGGTTCTCTCCAACTAGATAAAAATTCTCTTTCCGCAACTCCAGAATTGGATGAATTTCTCAATATCAACATCAATAAAAAACTCATCAACCATACAGAATCAATTGTTCAATCTCAAGTTATACTTCAAAGTTCTAAGGGGATATCATCATCTTTGATGCTAGGAGTCTTACCTCAAGATTTTGAACCACTTTTTGATTATTTTGAAGGAATAGATTCAAATGTTCTTGAAGAAGGTAAATTTAATGCGGTATTAGGATACGCACTGGCACAACAATTAAATGTTACAATAGGTGATGAAATACGAATCTTAGTCCCTAGTGTAAGTCAAATAACTCCTTTAGGTAGAATCCCTAGCCAAAGAAAATTTACTGTTGCAGGTGTCTTTTCTTCAAATAACCAGGTTGATAGTCAACAGCTCTTTGTTAATAAAGCTGATGGTGCAAAATTAATGCGTTATAAAGAAGGGCGAATAACGGGATTAAGACTCTTTTTAAATAGTCCGCTTGAAATTGCTAAGCTAGATTCCTCTATGCTCAATGATAAATGGATTCTTTCCGACTGGAGAGAGCGTCAAGGGGAATTGTTTCAAGCAATTAAAATGGAAAAAAATATGATGGGTTTGCTCTTAAGCCTGATTATTGCGGTGGCTATATTTAATATTTTCACCTCACTATGTCTTATTGTTTTAGAAAAGCAAAATGAAATAGCAATCTTGCAAACCTTAGGAATAAAACAAAGACAGCTACTAAGCATTTTTGTCATTCAAGGAGCTATGAGTGGTATTTTAGGTGCACTTATTGGTGGTTTGCTCGGCATTTTACTTTGTCTTTTTATCAATGATATCCCATTAATCGCTCAATCTATAGGAAGGGAGCTCCCCATGGCATTCGATATAAAGCAGTTTATTTCTATTATACTGAGCGCTATTATATTAGCACTTTTATCCGCATTGTATCCCGCAATTAAAGCATCCAAAATTTTACCAGCGCAAGCACTCAGATATGAATAATTTAAAGTAGGAACATATGTCTTCATCAAAAAATAGTGAACTTTTTAGCTGTAAAAAAATAGTTAAAACATATCATGATGGTGCACATGAAACAAAAGTGCTAAATGAAATTGATTTTTCTATGCCCCATTGTCAAATGTTGGCTATCGTTGGTAGTTCAGGCTCAGGAAAAAGTACCCTTTTACATATTTTAGGTGGACTAGATACAGTAACATCAGGTCAAATTTTATTTGATGGAGAAGATATTTCTGCTTTTAGTAATGATAAAAGGGCAAATTTAAGAAATAAACACATTGGATTTATTTATCAATTTCATCATCTGCTCCCTGATTTTTCAGCGATTGAAAATATTGCTATGCCACTACTTATCAGTGGTGTTTCTCCAACTATTGCACAAGAAAAAGCAAAAAAATTGCTAGACCAAGTGGGTTTAAGTCATAGAATAAAACATAGGCCAAGTGAATTATCCGGTGGAGAGCGCCAAAGAATTGCTATCGCAAGGGCGTTAATTAATGATCCTTTAGTTGTTTTAGCAGATGAACCTACGGGTAATCTAGATAGAACTAATGCGGACGAAATATTAAAGCTAATTAAACATATAAATGAAGAACGCAAAACAGCTTTCTTAATTGTAACTCATGACCTAGAACTAGCCGAAAAAATGGAACGTCAATTAGAAATGCGTGATGGTGTTTTGACAAAAGAGGCCTCGTTATTGAAAAAATTCTCAACTAAGGATCCATTCTAATGTTGTCATTGCCTTTTTCTTTGGTTACTGCACTAAGGTTTAGCCGAGCAAAAAAAAGAGGTCAAATGATCTCATTAATTTCTTTTTTTTCAACTCTGGGGATTACTTTAGGTGTGGCAGTTTTAGTGATTGGTTTAAGTGCCATGAATGGATTTGAGCGAGAATTGAATAATAGAGTGCTTGCAGTAATCCCTCATGGAGAGATCAAATTAATTCAACCAGCGCAAATCTCTTTAGAAACTCTTGCAAAAAGAGTGGAAAATAACGCAGGTATAGTGGCAACAGCACCTTTTAGTTTAATGACAGGTTTAATTGAAAATGGGACAAAAATAGAAGCCATTCAAATAAAAGGGATAGAACCAACCAAAGAATTTCAAATTAGTGCATTACCAGAATATGTCACCGAAGGAGGTTGGAATCAATTATCCTTGACACCTAATAGTTTAATATTAGGATCAGCAATTGCAAATAAAATTAATGCCTCAGTGGGGGATATGGTAACTATAGTCATCCCTTCAATCAGCCCTGATAATAAATTACAACAACCAAAAAGAATTCGATTAGAAATTGTGGGTCTTATGACTTTAGGTGGCACAATTGATCAAAATTTGGCTTTAATTAATTTCCAAGATGCACTTACTTACCAAGAAGAAGGAAATTTAAATGTTGGTGTAGGAATTAAGGTCGATGACCCTTTTAAAGCTGGAACTGTAATTAAAGATGCAGCTTATAGCATTGGTACCCCTTTGCAATATGACTCTTGGGTAAGACAATACGGATACATGTATGATGATATACAGTTAATTCGAACCATTATGTATTTTGCAATGATTCTTGTGATGTCAGTAGCTTGCTTTAATATTGTTTCTACACTTGTTGTGGCCGTAAAAGAAAAAAGTAAAGACATTGCAGTATTAAAAACGCTAGGCGCTACAGATAAGTATATTTTAACCATTTTTCTGTGGTATGGCCTGTTATCTGGTTTTATTGGGAGCGTTTTAGGTATAGTTTTCGGTGCTATTTGTGCTCTGTATTTAACTGATCTTATAAAATTACTAGAAAATATTTCTGGTGTTGATTTTTTATCCGGGGATATCTATTTTGTGGATTTTTTACCTTCTGAATTACACTATTTAGATTTAGTTATAGTATTTACAACTTCAATTGTATTGAGTCTTTTAGCTAGTATATATCCAGCAAAACGCGCAATAAAAATTGAACCTGCTCGAATTTTAAGTGGTATGTAGATTTTTTAATTAACATGAATTAACCATTGGTGAGATAACTTATATGAAAATAAAAAGACGTCCTAGCATAAAAAATCATGGTGTATTGAAGAATAGAAAAAAGAGACTATTGCAGCAGCAAAGATATCGTTCTGTTGTCTATTTAAAATCTTCTGATTTAAGGTTTGATTCAATTGATTGGCAATTAGTAGAAAATATCAACTAATAACGCTTTGCTATATCTAAAGAGTATGGAAATATTCATTGTCATTCGAATTATTTATTCTTTATTTCAATGAATAATGATACTTTATTATTGTTTATTTATGCAAATATGATGTAATAAAAAAATTGGCTTTTAAGTTAATACCTTTTTAGAACCATCAAATTACATAATCAGGTAGTATAGAGTTTACTGAGGGTTTTTGGGTTTTGATATTCTTAGCAATTCCCAAAGAAAATATTTCGAAGATAAAAGACCTTTTTGGAGTTTTTAAGGTACTGATTAGTCCAAACAGAAAGAAAATTTCTTGAGATATATTATTTGATCCTTGAATTCACTAGTTAAAATCATTTTGTAATTACGAACAGAAAACATAGCGCTTGTTTTATTTAGAGCGTGAGATTTTGACATGCATCGGCGACCACATCATAATAAAAGCAATTTCAATCGTGCTTCTAAATATAAAAGCGCTATTTCTCTTATCCACTACTTTTCACTTAAAGCACTTATTTATTAAAATCTTACGTGTATATAATTTTTGTTCGCTTAATATCAATAGCTCTTAGTGATTTACAGTTAACTAAACAACAAAAAAATTAAATGACTGAAATAATATAGTAGGAGTAAATGAGCGTTGTATTTAAATCAACCCTATCTTTGCAATGATTTTATTTCTTAAAGCCATTATATTTATATATCTTATCCAGAGCAAACGGGATAATTTTATACATTTTTAATCTCATGTTTGGATTAATGTTAAGTTGATATTTATTATGGAATCCATCATGAATGAATCATCAACTTAATATACAACATAGATAAGCTTGGTATTCAGTCACTTAAAAGCCCCTAGAAGCTATAGCGAAGCATGCCGATGCTTGCAAAGTTTTTTTCTCACTTTTTTAAATCTCTCTTCTGGTATCCCTAGTGCTGATCCTTTCCTCAATGTTCTAAATAGAATTAACCCAGTCGAATTTATTGAGTGTTTTAATTGACGGATTAAAACAATTAAGTATCACTGTAAAGATATCATTGCCATTGAGTGGAAAACTCTCTGAGATACTGTTGACAAAATGAATGGCGCTAAAGCTATACATGTTGTTAATGCTTAGTTAACCCAAAATCAACTTGGTTTAGACAAATACGTGTCAATTGACAGTCAATGATAAATTAAATGAAATCACTACAATTCCTTAACTATTAAAAATATTAGATTTTAAAGGCGCAACGGTTATAGTAGCTGCAATAGGATGCCAACATGCTATTGTAGATCTCATTGTTTCATCAAAAGCTGACTACGTCGTGTTTCTTAATGAAAATTAAGGAAGTCAGAATTAATGTGTTCGATTATTTTTAGAAACTGAATTGTCCCAGAAAATTTCTTCCACAAGCCATGAATATTATTACAAAGTAAATAGTGAGTACGGAAGAATAGAAGAAAGGCATGTATGGATGATCGATAGTATTGAGTGGCTAAAAGAGAGACATTCAGTAGGGAAAGGAATTAATAGCATTATCATTGTCCAATCAATTCGTGAAATGAAAAATCAGCCTGAAACTAAATCTGAAGAGTTACGTTTTTACATTTTAAGCCATAAAAAAAGATGCTAGATGGATAGTTAATGCTAACAGAAAGCAATGCCTGGTAAAAAATAATCTTCATTGGCAATTAGATGTTAGCTTTAGAGAGGATGAGCTCCGTTTACGTAGTGGTCATCTAGCTGAAAACTTTTCTTTTATGAAAAAACTCACTACAAGCTTATTGAAAAATAAAAAACACTGAAAGCGAGTATTAAAATTAAAAGAATGTTTGCTTGTGCTAGGAACGAATTTTTATTAAAAGTTTTAAGTGCAAGCAATTTTACTGATTAAAACTCACCCTTTTGCCCTGATATCTTATGATTTGAGTAGTAATTGAATGATTGCGTTTTCACTTTAGTTTTCTACCAAGTCCTGGAAATTTATAATAGATAACTCCAAGCAATTGATAAATAGTAGCATTTTGAGTGCTTGTCGGTTGGTTAGGTTTTTGATGTAAATTATCTTATTGTTGAATATTTAAAAATAAATAGTAAAATATTGTAAGTGCAATATTTATTTGTGACGATTGATTACTCATTTAAATTGCATTTACTTATAATTACTTCAATAAACATAAATAGGAAATATTATGAAATTTTTTAAGCTGTCTTTAATTAGCGTTATTCTATGTAATGCATTGCTACTAGTTGGGTGTGATAATGACAAAACTAATAACACTAACGAAGATAAAAATTCGAGCCAAGCAGAGACATCGACGACGGAAGTAAAAGCGACAGGTTACCCAACAGCTAAATATAACGCTTATATTGAATATATTGACTTTTACAGACGTAGTTCTATGTCAAGACCTAGCATAGGAGGGCTTTCAAGTGCTGAAATGTTGAGAAATGGAGATTTTAAGGAGATGCATAATGGTACTGCAGATCATTACAAAAATAAGGCCTCATACCTCCAAGATAGAATATTAAATAAATTTCAGGGAAGTATACAAGAACTTGATTCTGCAGCACAATCGATTGTTTCGAGCATCAATGCTGCTCAGGCTGATTTTTTAGAACTCGAAACTTATGTTACCTCGCGTAAATATGAAGATGATAATGGAGCTTTAGGTAAAACGCTAATGGAAAAAGTACTACCCCATTTAAAAGCGATAGATGCAGCTGAATTAGCCTTTGAAATAGCACTAGACAAAGAAGGTAGAAGATTAGAAGAACAAGATTTAGCAGATCTTAAAGCGTCAGGTAATATCCTCGGATATAATGCACTTGCTTCAATTTCCCAAGGTGGAAAATTGACAGAAATGATTGCAGAAGATCCAGAAACTGTATTAGCCAATCCTAGCAATTTAGAAATGATGAATAATCAAATAGTTGAGATTGAAGGTTATTTGTCTGAGATTAAAAAAGTAGCTAACGCTGAAACACCAGATAGTTTTAGACAAAAGAAAATTAATGATTTTTATGATGATACTCAAAATTTTATAGGGGCATATAGAAATACTCGTTCAAATCCAAAAGGATTTAATGCTGGCAATGAAGTATTAGATGCTTATAACCAGATGATATATAGTTATAATGATCTTATGAAATACAATCTCTAAGAGGCAATGTAACTCTAACATGATCTACATATAGTCGCGCGCCCCTGATTACTTGTGTAAGTTAATAGGGGCCAAGGTCGCTAAATTAAGGTTTGAATTTGTTCCCTTGATAAAACCTGTATTCATACGTTAAAAAAATTATATTAACCCCCACTGACTATCTGAAAAATCTATCTTGGCGTAATATTTACTCTGTCATAATATGTTTTCATAAACCAATTATAAATGGATGATAGCACTTAACCAATGTTTTTCACTTTAAAGGCTTGTTTATTAGCCACTTTATTTACACTTAAATTTTTTCGCTAAATGTCAACAGCTACTAAAAAATGAACAGTAAATTGTAAGTTAAATCTAATTGTATTTAATTCATAATATTAGGTGTGTAGTGGTCAACTAATTTAGGACACTTTCTTAGAGGTTTCAAGATAGTTAAGCGTGGATTTAATTATTTAATATGATATATGGAACCATCTATATGAAGAGTTATTAGAAGTCTGGTGCTTTGTGGTTGATCTATACGTTATGACTGTTGATTTATTTGCGAATTTTATTGCATTTTTTAAAATAAAGCTATAAATATTGTGTTTGATCTATGCCTTATCTATCCTCTCATTCAATGATAACTGGCTATGAAATTCTTAACGACCATCCCAGTTAATAAAGCTTATATTACAATTTGATATTTATAATTAATTTTTATCTGTTTTCTTTTCTTTATAACCATTGTGTTTAAATGTTTAACCAAAAAGCACTATTTCACATTTAAACTTTACCTTATTTAGATTGTAAAGCAGGACTAAGACTTCATAAAGTTCAGTATATTTTCTGCAAGTTCTAAAGAAATACCTGGTACTTTAGCTAACTCTTCTGGTGTGGAATTCTTTATCCCTTGTAATCCTCCCATATATTTTAATAAATTTTGTCTCCGTTTAGGTCCTACCCCCGGAATTAATTCAAGTGAACTTGTGCCTTTATCCTTACTTCTCTTTTTCCTATGACCACTTATTGCATGGTTATGTGATTCATCCCTTATATGCTGAATTAAATGAAGAGCAAGGGAGTCACTTGGCAAAGAAAAACCATCACCCTCAGGCTCTAAAAATAATGTTTCTAATCCTGCTCTTCGCTCAGCTCCTTTAGCAACACCTAAGAGAATAGGTTTTGATATATCCCAAGTAACCTTTAATTCTGAGAATAGACGTTTAGCTTGACCTAGCTGACCTTTACCCCCATCTATCAGTATGACATCAGGAATATTTTCATCATCAATGGTTTTATCGTAGCGTTTAGTCAAAACTTGATGCATAGCCGCATAATCATCACCAGGAGTTATTCCTTCAATATTATATCGGCGGTAAGATGATTTTAACGGGCCGTTTCTATCAAAAACTACGCATGAAGCTATGGTTTGCTCCCCTTGAAGATGGCTTATATCAAAACACTCCATACGATTTATTTCACTCAGACCTAATACCTGAGCTAGGGATGCAAAGCGTTGTGCTATCGTAGATTTTTGTACAAGCTTTGCACTTAATGCTGTTTTAGCATTAGTGGATGCAAGCTCAAGATAACGCTTTCTATCACCACGAACCTTGTTAAGTAGTTCAATTTTTCGACCAGCTAGAGTAGATAGTGACTCTGAAATTAATTGTGTTTCACCAAGGGAAAAATCAATTAAAATCAAGCTTGGGATGTCCCTATTATCGTTTCTTTGTAAATAAAATTGACCTATAAAGGTTTGAACAACTTCTTTTAATTCAGTGTCTTTGGGTATATTGGGAAAATAACTACGACTGCCTAGTACCTTCCCTTGTCTAATGAATAATACGTGCAGACAAGCAACTCCTGATTGAAAATCATAACCAATTGCATCAATGTCATTATCTTGATTGGAAACAAATTGCTGTTCAGTGACATTTCTTACGGCTTGAATTTGATCACGGTAATACGCTGCTGACTCAAAATCTAGCGCATCACTTGCTTGCTGCATATTATTAACTAAAGTATCTAAAACTTGGTTATTTTTGCCAGATAAGAAAAGTTTAATTAAATTAACTTGCGTATGATAAGATTCATCGCTTATATAGCCTGCAACGCAAGGTGCTAGACATCTACCAATTTGATATTGTAAGCAGGGTCTAGAACGGTTTCGATAGACTTGATTTTCACATTGTCTTATGGGAAATAATTTTTGAATGATGGCCAAACTTTCACGAACAGCATATGCATTAGGATAAGGTCCAAAATATGAACCTTTCGCTTTTTGTGCACCACGATACATTGTGATTCTAGGGTGTTTTTCATCACTTAAAAAAAGATAAGGGTAAGATTTATCATCTCTTAATAAAACATTATATCTTGGCTGGTAGCGTTTAATATAGTTATGTTCTAATAGAAGCGCTTCTGTTTCACTATGGGTAATCGTAACATCTATATAGCAAATCTGTTTTACTAAAGATTCTGTTTTGATACTATTAAGTTGTTTTCTAAAATAGCTACTTAAGCGTTTTTTTAAATCTTTCGCTTTACCAACATAAATAACGGTGCGTTTATCATCGTACATACGATAAACGCCTGGTTGAGAAGTCAAGTTTTTTAAAAAAGAGATAGGATTGAAAGGGGTTTGGCTTTCTTCACTTTCTATAATTAAAGCATCATCAATTTTAATGTGTTGTTCGGGCATGACTGCACCTGCTTTTTTACAATGTCTTGGTTTATTTAATTTATATTTTTCTATGTGTTCAGGTAATTCTTTTTTTCTAAACATAATATTGGGAAATTAAAGTTATTCAGCAATTTCAGGACGGAATTGTTTAGATTGTTTCTTAAAAGGATTTTTCATTTCACTGATAAGTACAGCTACCAGTATTAAAAATCCACCAAACATCCCTATCAGTCCCATTTTTTCACCTGCTAAACGACCAAATATACCAGCCCAAACAGGTTCACCTGCATAAATTAAAGTAGCTTTAGTGGCGGAAACCGATTTTTGTGCCCAGTTCATGACAAACTGAATAAGCCCGCTCATAAGCCCAAGCCCTAAGGCGCTATAGAGAAGATTAGAGGAAAGAACGGGTGGCGCTTCATGGGTTGGGATCATGAAAAAAAAGGCAAAGCAAGATGCAGCAAATAATTGGACAACAGTAACACGTCTGCTATCTACTTTATTTGAATATACACTGATTAATATTATTTCAAGAGCAATAGCCAATGCACTGAATACGGTCAATAATTCTCCAATCGAAAATGAAAACAAAGACAAAGAAGGATTTTCAGGTAATGTTAATAGAAATAATCCTATGAATGCAGTGATAATGCCAACGACAGACATAATACCAGGTCTTTTCCTTAATATAAGCCACTGTAAGATAGGTACAAAAGGCACGTACAAAGCAGTAATGAAAGCAGATGTGCTACTTGGAATAGTCATTAAACCAATGGTTTGCAAACCATAACCCAATGAAATTGCAAATCCAATAAAAAAACCGGCTCTTAGTTCATACCATGTCAAGTTCTTAAGGTGTCTGAAAGTGAATGGAAGAAGGGCTAACCCTGCAATACAAAACCTCAACCCTACAAAGAAAAAAGGACTTCCGTCAGCAGTTGCATTTTTGACAATCAAAAAAGTCCCACCCCATAAAATGGTTATCGCAATTAAACAAAGTTCTTGTTTATTAAACATAAGAAAACGGTTTGAAGTGGTCATAATGTTCACTTTTAGAATATAAGGAGAAAATGTTGAAATCGAATAGAGTTATATACAAATTTTACTATTGTTTATATATTTTAAATACACGCTATCTTGAGTTTGTGAAAATCTAATTTCATACCAAAGATGGCAAAGATAATCATACCATAATTGCCATTCATCAATATCAGCTAATTTTTGCTTGATCGAATGTTCAGTAAATGCATCAGGATGCATAGCATGGTGATGATAGGCAGTTAAATAGAATAATTTTTGCTTTTGGCTTAATTGCAGACTATTAAATAAAGAGCAAAAAGCAAAGTTTTGTTCTACATTTGCGCTATATTCCCAATCAATTAAAACAAGATCATTTTTGCTTTGTATAATATTACCTAAGTGCATATCCATATGATCAAATACCCAGCGAGATTTTTTGGGGTAAGGTGATCCCAACATTTTTTTATGAATTTTTATTAATGAATAAGTTCTCCTAGAGTGCATTACTGAACTCAAAAGAGATTCAAATAAAGGCTTTAATAAAATATCACGTTTGGATAAAGGACTAGAGTGAATTTTGCTTTGTATTAATGCAATTTTAAGCAAAAAAATATCATCACATTTGAAATCCAATAATTGATCCAGAGATTTGCCATCAACCCAGTTAAACATGGCATAATATTGATTGTGATAGATCAGAGTAGGAGCAAACGTATCACTTGATACTCTTTGAATAGCTCTGATTTGATGTTTTAAATTAACCCCTAATTTCTGCTTTTCTTGATCGGTTATTAAGGGCACAATCAAATATTGTTTATCACCTAAGGTTAATTGAAAGTTTTGACTTGATAATCCAGACACTTCATTGAATTTAGGTATATGTTTTTGATGATTTAATAAGTTTAGCTTTGAGCAGGGTAATGCTGAACTTAATTGTTCAACTATCAATTGCTTAATTGAGGAAAACTTATTCATTGCATCATCAAATCATTATTCTGATTATTGTTAGTAAGTTGCTGATGACTCACCTTGAGCTAAAATTTCAGCACTAGAGGTGTCTATCAATTGAACGGTTAGTTTTGTCGCTTCATTTTCACCCGAAATCGAAGAAAATAAGATATAAGGTGCTTGCATTGCTTGGGCAATAGCAAGAGATTTGCTTATCGTAACTAATGTATCGTTCGCTGGAATGTTTAAGGTATTCTTAGCTTCATTTATTTTTGATTGAGAAACAACTGAAAAGGGCGAGTATTCCTGAGTCGCTTGGATCAGTAATTGATCAATAACATATACTGGCAAGGTTGTATTTGACTGATTGCTCACAGTATTTACATACAATCCACCTGTCATACTTTTTGTTGAAGGTTCCGATTGGATCATTGAATTTATGGCGTTTACAGACATTTTTTGCCAATTAGGCTCTCCTTGCGCAGCGATATAATTTATTTTAGGTGTGTTCACAATAATCGTGCTATTCGAGGCTATGCCTTTGGTCTTGTTTTCAGAAAATTTATTTGGGTCTACTGCGTCTGAACTCATCGGTGCATTAATTGTGGAATTCAATTGACCTAGGTGATTTTGGGAATTAGACGTCAGAGTTATTTCGCTATCAGGATTCACAATTAATTCATCCATTATTTGATTGGATGAAAGTGGTGAAGATACTGTATAACTAGATGTAGTGTGAATTACTGGCGGCTCTGGAAGTGGATAACTTGAGGATGTCCCTATAGAAGGATTAACAGATTCATTTTTTTTTGAGGGCAATTTTTCATCTGTGATTTGAGTAATAGGTGCAGGTTTATCATTTTTAATATTGCAGGCAGATAATAAAAATAGACAGATAAGACTGATCAAAAATAGCGAAAACTTTTTAAAGTAATTAGTAAAACTAAATTTTAAGTCATAAGCAAAGAGATGGGTCAAAAAAAGGCTTTTCATAAATTAATCCATTGAGTAGTTACTGTGTTTCTGCTATTGAGCCATTAGCTGTATTATTTGCTGGGGTCATTGCGATAACCTGATAAACTGTTTCTACAGTGGCTATTATTGTTTCATTAAATTCTACATTAACCATCTGGTGTAGCTTTTTATTGGCAACAAGGCAAACAGACATAAGGTGCTTAGGTATATGTATGCAAAATTGGTTTTGTTTTAGTTCAGAAATACCTACAGAGTAGCCATCAACGCCTATTGCGATTTTGGCAAAAAGGTATTTTGAAAATTCTTCTCTATCTAATTTTAACCAAATTTGGTGGTTAGTTTCAGAGGTGTAAATTTTTTTTATAATTGCTTGGCAAGCGATCTGACCCTTAAGAATAAGAGGGCTGATTTCGTCACCATGTTTTAAAGGTTTTTCTATACCAACGAGGTCATTGACTTTTAAGTGACTTAAATTTGTCCGTAAATTTTCCTTTAATAATTCCACTGTCAGGGAATCATCACTAAGAGCAGTAACCGGTAGAGCGGAACCGTTAATATTCAATATCGAACCAAGTGTTAAAAAACTTAAATCAACATTAGTAACATCTAATATGATGCTATTGCCTAAGTAACTGTCTGAAATTTCAAGTACTTTTGCGAGTATTTGGTTTTTCCCACTGAACAAAATAATATCCTCAATGATTTCAAAAGTAATGACTTAATTTGGATGCAAAAAAATGCCAGTATTTCCCTAACAGTTTTTAGTATTTTCAATTAAATCAAAAGAGATAAAACTCCGATAATACTCCATAGAAGCACCGAAATAAAAGAAAAGGCGCTGATTTTTAAAATTTGTCTTTATCAGACAAACTCCCGTTGAAATAGTTACAATGATTATACAGTTCAGTTCTTAAAATGAAAAGACCTAGAAATAAGTTGTAGTTATATAAGTAATGTAATCATTTAATATTTAAGTAGTTAACTTGGATTATACTGACGATGCTAGGGGTTCTAGGAGCAGATGTTACACTAATTACTACTCAAAAAAGGATTAATAATGTTTAACTTATATGTAGATTTCCATTGAGTCTAGACATTCTTCAACAAGTAGAAAGTAATTAGTGCGATTTTTAGAGTAGTTATGATAAAATAGTATTTTATTATAATCAGGCTAAAATTTGCTAGTGAGTAAAAAGCTGGTTTTTTGGCGTGAAGGCATAGTATAACAATCTAGCATATCCGCTTTTTTTAAATTAATATAACCACAGTACAGAAGAAAAATTATCATATGAATCATATTAGAAACTTCTCAATTATAGCACATATAGATCATGGGAAATCTACTTTATCCGATCGTATCATCCAAATTTGTGGTGGTTTGAGTGATAGAGAGATGGCAGCTCAAGTTCTCGATTCAATGGATATTGAACGTGAAAGAGGCATCACAATTAAAGCACAAAGTGTGACGTTAGATTTTAATTCAAAAGATGGCAATACTTATCAGCTCAATTTTATTGATACTCCAGGTCACGTCGATTTTTCTTATGAAGTATCAAGATCTTTAGCTGCTTGTGAAGGTGCTCTTTTAGTTGTAGACGCAGGTCAAGGAGTTGAAGCCCAGACACTTGCAAACTGCTACACTGCAATTGAAATGGATCTTGAGGTGGTTCCTGTACTGAATAAAATTGATTTACCTGCAGCTGAGCCTGAAAGGGTAGCTGCTGAAATAGAAGATATTGTAGGTATTGATGCATCTGATGCAGTTAGGTGCTCAGCTAAGACAGGTGTTGGTGTTGAAGATGTTATTGAACGATTAGTTCAGTGTATTCCGCCTCCTGAAGGTGATCCTGATGCACCTTTACAAGCACTGATAATTGATTCATGGTTTGATAATTACCTCGGTGTCGTGTCTCTTATTCGTATTAAAAATGGTAAATTAGAAAAAGGCGATAAAATCAAAGTGATGTCAACAGGTCAAGATTATCATGCTGATAGTTTAGGTATTTTTACCCCTAAACGCGTAGAAAAAAACTCTCTTAGTTGTGGTGAAGTTGGCTGGCTTGTATGTGGTATTAAAGATATCAAAGGCGCACCAGTAGGAGACACTTTGACTTTAGCTAAGAACCCAGCTAAAGAGCGTTTACCTGGTTTTCAGAAAGTAAAACCCCAAGTCTATGCAGGATTATTCCCTGTAAGTAGTGATGATTATGAGACATTCAGAGATGCCTTAGGAAAACTGAGCCTTAATGATGCATCCTTAATCTATGAACCTGAAAGTTCAACGGCTTTAGGTTTCGGATTTAGAATAGGATTTTTGGGTTTATTACACATGGAAATTATTCAAGAACGACTTGAAAGAGAATATGATCTTGATTTAATTACGACCGCACCAACGGTTGTTTATGAAGTATTAACAACAGCAAATGAAATTGTTTACGTGGATAGTCCTTCTAAACTCCCTCCTGTGACTAATATTCAAGAATTAAGAGAACCTATTGCTGAATGTCACATGCTCGTTCCGCAACAGTATCTTGGCAATGTAATCACTCTTTGTGTTGAAAAAAGAGGGGTGCAAACCAATATGATTTATCATGGAAATCAGGTTTCTTTGACTTATGAAATCCCGATGGCCGAAGTTGTCTTAGACTTTTTTGACAGATTAAAATCTACTTCTAGAGGATATGCTTCCTTAGATTATGGATTTAAACGTTTCCAAGCCTCTAGCATGGTCAGAGTAGATGTGATGATAAATGGTGATAAAGTTGATGCACTTGCTTTAATTACTCACAAAGAAAACTCCCAATCTAAAGGTCGTGATTTGGTTGAGAAGATGAAAGATTTTATTCCTAGACAGCAATTTGATATTGCAATTCAAGCAGCAATTGGTAATCAAATTATAGCTCGCTCGACTGTGAAACAACTGAGAAAAAATGTTATCGCTAAATGCTATGGTGGTGATGTGAGCCGTAAGAAGAAATTGTTACAAAAACAAAAAGACGGTAAAAAGAGGATGAAACAAGTTGGTAATGTTGAATTACCTCAAGAAGCCTTTTTAGCTATTTTACATGTTGGTAAGGATTAAATAAATTTTGTGAAAGTAGGAATTTACTGGAACAAAAAAGGAAATTAAAATGATAATAAACAAATTCGCACTGGCTTTAGTTTTAGGTGCATTCTTTACCGGCATTTTTTTGCTTATCTATAAAATTAAATTTAGAAAAGCGCACAAAAAAGCCATCGAAAATAATCAATTACCCGAGAAAAAGCATGTCTTTTTTGAATCGGTAGGTGGTTTTTTTCCAGTGATTGCATTTGTTCTCATCTTTCGTTCATTTATTTTTGAACCTTTTCAAATCCCGTCTGGATCAATGATGAGAACACTTTTAGTAGGTGATTTTTTACTTGTTAATAAATTTAATTATGGCATAAAGAATCCAGTAACTAATGGCTCTTGGATTGAACTTAATTCACCTAAACGTGGTGATGTAGTCGTGTTTAAAGCGCCAGGAAGAGATAATGTTGATTATATAAAAAGGGTTATCGGTTTACCTGGGGAAAGGGTTATCTACGATAAAACAACTAAAGAAGTACAAATTTATCCTGCTTGCTATGTTACAACAGAAACATGTAAACCTCTTGAAGTAACGTATAGTGCACCTATTAAAAGTGATTTTTTTGATGTATCAAATAGAAACGATCTTATTTTACCACTAGAAAAAGGTGCTTCTGATCCTGCAGGCATTGCAGGAAATCGTCTCCTTGAAAGAACTGAAACTATTGATGGTCATAGTCATACCATTTTAATCAATCCTGTAAAATCTGATAAAGTCTTAGGGTATGCCTCTAATTCCAGACTTGTCAATAATAACAAAGCAGAATTTATTATCCCTGAAGATAGCTATTTTGTCATGGGAGATAATAGGGATAATAGTGAAGATGGGCGTTTTTTTGGCCCTGTACATAAAGATCTTTTAGTCGGTAATGCTGTCTTTATTTGGATAAGCTTTGAGAGATTGCCTGGAGAATGGCCAACAGGTATTAGATTTAGTCGTATTGGCACCATTGAATAATATAACCTTATGTTAATTTCCGACTTCATAGAGGTCGGTTTTTTTGTTATAAATAACTAGAGAAGAAATTTAATTCAGTGAATAAAATAAAAATAGAAAAATTGCAGCGTACTATAGGCTATCAATTTAATGATACAGAGTTGCTCTTAAAGGCCTTAACTCATCGTAGTGCTAACAGTCAACATAATGAACGTTTAGAATTTTTAGGCGATTCAATTTTAAGTTATGTGATTGCTGATATCCTTTATATTAAGTTTCCTAAATGTCAAGAAGGCGACTTAACACGCATGCGTTCTGTTTTAGTTAAAGAAAAAACTTTAGCTGAAATTGCCAGAGATTTTGATTTAGGTGATGTACTTCTTCTTGGCCCTGGAGAATTAAAAAGTGGCGGCTTTAGACGTGACTCTATTTTGGCTGATGCTGTAGAAGCCATCATAGGGGCCATTTTCATAGATAGTGACATTAATGTTATAAAAAAAACTATTCTCGCTTGGTATGAAACAAAACTTGAGGAAATAAGTCCTGGGGATAAGCAAAAAGATCCTAAAACGCGCCTGCAGGAGTATTTACAATCTCATCAAAAATCACTTCCTATATATAATGTCATACAAGTTAAAGGTGATGCACATAATCAGGAATTTACTATTGCTTGTGCAATAGCTAATCATGAAACCCCTTTTATCGGGGTAGGCACCAGTAGAAGAAAAGCTGAACAAAATGCCGCAGAAAAAGTTCTGTCTTCATTAGGGCTTTAATCAATAATATAATTACTAAACAATTAAATACAGAGAATATAAATGAATTCACTTCAAACAGAAACTCAAAGTGACGATTCCTATTGTGGTTTCGTTGCGATTGTAGGGCGCCCCAATGTGGGTAAATCTACTTTGCTTAATAATATACTAGGGCAAAAAGTATCTATAACTTCTAGAAAAGCTCAAACTACTCGCCATCGCATTATTGGTATTGATACTGAAGGAAATTATCAAATAATTTATGTTGATACGCCAGGATTGCATATAGAAGAAAAAAGGGCCATAAATAGATTAATGAATAAAGCTGCTAGTTCTTCCATTGGGGATGTTGAAATAATTATTTTTGTTGTTGAAGGTACTCATTTTACGCCTGATGATGAAATGGTGATCTCTAAATTAAAACACGCTAAGGCACCAATTATCCTTGCTATTAATAAAATAGATAATGTCGAAGATAAGACGCTTTTATTACCACATATTGAATTTTTATCCTCTCAACTCCCTTTTGCCGATGTTATTCCAATTTCTGCTGAAAAAGACATTAATGTTGATACTCTTAGAAAAATTGTTAAAGGGCATTTGCCTAAAGGTCAGTTTCATTTTCCAGAAGACTACATAACTGACAGATCGCAGCGCTTTATGGTGGCTGAGATTATTCGTGAAAAGCTGATGCGTTTTTTAGGCGAGGAACTTCCTTATTCAGTTACAGTAGAAATAGAGCGTTTTACTGCAAATGAAAGAGGTGGCTTTGATATTAATGGATTGATTTTGGTAGAGAGAGATAGCCAGAAGAGGATGGTTATTGGTGCAAAGGGTACTAAAATAAAACAGATAGGTATTGAAGCCAGGAAAGATATAGAGGCCTTACTTGAATGCCGAGTTCACCTGGAATTATGGGTCAAAGTTAAATCAGGCTGGGCAGATGATGAAAGAGCATTACAAAGCTTAGGCTATCAGGAGGATTAATTGAAAAAGCTACTATGTCTGGTTCTTGTTTCCGCGTTATTTATTGCTGGGTGTAAAACTACGATAGATCCTGTTCCTATTGATTTGCAGGCAAGGGACAGAGGGAATTATTTAACCGATAGACCTCAACCTAAAATTTCTAAAGGTAATAAAAGATTCTTAGTTCTCCATTACACTGCTCTAAATGATGAAAAATCTTTAAGAGTGCTCACGGGGGGGGAAGTCAGTGTTCATTATCTTGTTCCGAGTATTCCGAGAAAAGAGCGTGGGCGTCCAGTTGTTATACATCTTGTTCCAGAGAACCAAGAGGCATGGCATGCAGGAGTTAGTTTCTGGAGAGGTGCTGAAAAGTTAAATCAATCGTCAGTCGGAATTGAGATTGTAAATACAGGTTACACTGATGAAGCTGATGGTACAAGGAAATGGTACAAATATAATGATGCACAAATTGAACTATTAATTCCCCTTATTAAAGATATTGTCAAGAGGCATAATATTTCCCCATATAATGTAGTTGGACATAGTGATATAGCAACTCAAAGAAAGGTAGATCCTGGTCCTTTATTCCCATGGGCTAAATTAGCACAACACGGTATAGGCGCATGGCCTAATACCAGTGATGTAAAAAAATATCTTAATGGGCGTTATATGAAGATGCCAGTTGATGTATTAAGCGTGCAAAAATTATTAAAACAGTATGGATATCAAGTACCGCTTTCAGGTGAACTAGACAGTGAAACTAAAAATGTAGTCAAAGCTTTTCAAATGCACTTTAGGCCAAGGGACTTTAGTGGTGTACCCGATGCGGAAACTGAAGCTATCCTTAGAGCTCTGATTTCTAAGTACAAGTTGTGATTTTTTGGCGATGGTCATTGAAAAATTATTTGTCTATCAGATGTTTAAATTAAATTTTAGAAAAAGATTTAAAGCCTAATTTTGTCATTAGACTTTAAATCTTATCTCTTGTTTTTATTTCTTTGTTTTCATTTCCTTTTTTTATTTCTTTTTGTGCTTTTACTTTTTGCCGTTTCCTTACGGATTTTTTTCACTTTCTTAGACGGTTTGCCGCCATTTTTAATGTTAGGTTCTTTGGTTTTAGGTCGTAATTCGCTTATGACGCGATAACTTATCTCTTCACCTATGTAACGCTCTACCTTTTTTAATAATAAAAAATCATGTGCTTCGACAAGAGAAATCGCTGATCCTTTTTTGCCCGCTCTAGCTGTTCTTCCAATACGATGTAAAAAAACATCCGCAGTTCTTGGCATATCAAAGTTAATGACATGTGAAATATTTGGAATATCTATACCTCTTGCTGCAACATCTGTTGCTACTAAAACTGATGAACGACCATCGTTTAATCTTTTGATTGCTTCTTCTCGCTTCACTTGTGCAAGCTCACCTTCAAGATAACAATTCGTGATTCCCGCACTGGTAAGAGCTTGTGACAATGAATGTACACGTTCCCTTGTTTTAACAAATACAATCGTTTTACTTATTTCATCACTTTTAAGTAAGTACACTAATAAATTTAATTTATGTGAATAATCATCCGCTCGATAGTAATATTGGATGATTTTTTTCTTCTCTTTTCTAGAAGGCATTGCTTCAATGAAAACGGGATCGGTAAGTACACGCTCAGCAAATTTTTCTACATCATTCCCTTCCAATGTAGCAGAAAATAACATAGTTTGCTTACGCCAACGTGTTTCAGCGCAAATCACTTCAACATCCTGACCAAAACCCATGTCTAATAATCTATCCGCTTCATCGAGTATTAATATTTCCACGGCACGGCAATCAAAATTCTCTTCTTTAATGTATTGAAGCAAACGGCCTGGTGTCGCAATGACAATGTCTTGATTGGTTGAAAATATTTCTGCATGGTTAACGTATGAAACGCCCCCAGTAATGGTCGTGACATCAAGGTGATTTGTTTGTGTTAATGTGCTAGCTTCTTTGGCAATTTGATTTGCAAGTTCTCTTGTAGGCGCCAATATCAACACTCTAGGTGGACCACCATGCTTCCTAGGGAAATCTACGAGATGCTGAATTGCAGGAATTAAAAAAGCTAATGATTTACCTGTTCCTGTAGGAGCAGAACCTAAAATATCTTTTCCAGCAAGTCCCTCAGGTATCGCTTTGGCTTGGATTGTCGTTGGCTTGGTAAATTTCTTTTTTTCTAATGCTAAAATGATGGATTCATCTAGAAAAAATGCAGAGAAATCTTTTGTTTCATTCTCTTCGGATGAATTTTGGACTATTGGTAATACTTCTGTGGTTAAATGGTCAATCACGTTTTCTTGAGCATCTATGCGTTTATCTATTTTAATTAGCGTATTTTTTGTTGCGCTTGATTTGGCAGTGGGCGTACGATTTTTTTTAGTGGCTGTTTTTTTGGTGTTGATTTGTTTTGTCATGTTTACCTAGCAGAATATTAAAAGAATCGATAAAATATACACTAGTTTAGCGTTTTATCATCTTTAATTATACCCCTAAGGACAAAGAATTTTCATGAGTAGCGGATTTAGTTTTAAACAATTTCATGTTAATCATGACCAATGTGCGATGAAAGTAGGTACTGATGCTGTATTATTAGGTGCTGTCGCCCCAGTTTATGGGATGAAAAAAGCACTTGATTTAGGTACTGGCACTGGAGTGATAGCTTTAATGCTCGCACAAAGGAACATACACATTTATGTCAAGGGACTAGAAATAGATAAAAATGCGGCAGTTCAAGCACAGCAAAATTTTAATAACTCAAATTTTGCTGCGAGACTAGAGGTCCTAGTTACTAGCCATGAAGATTATTGTAACCAAAAAGATTTATCATACGATCTTGTGGTTGCAAATCCTCCTTTTTTCTTTAATGCAAAGGGATTTGAAGACAAAAGCCGGGCGCTAGCCCGAAGCTTAAATACGACATCTCATTATGCATGGTTTGCAAGTGCCTTTAACGCTTTAAGATTAGAGGGGGTATTTTACCTAATCCTACCGTATAATGAGTTTATTGAGGGCATACAAACTATATTTGAATTCATTAGTGTAGAGAAAGAGGATGTCACTCCAAGTTGTTATCTTTTTGACAACACACTCTCAAAATCAAGAATTTCAGATTGTAATGTTAAAGACAAGGCGACTGATTTATTCAAGACTTGGGAAGTAAATGAACTTATATATATTTATCCTGATGCTAACAAAAAATGTCATCGCATAATTCTAGGTTTAAAAAAAGTACAAATTTCTTATTCTGTCATGAATAAGTTTAGGAGGAATATTTTTTGTGAAAATGATGTAGTAGATTTTTTTTCAAATCAGGCTAAACATTTTTATATCAGAAACACGCCTACAGATTATAGTGATGAAATGAAAAAGTTGATAAGCCCCTTTTATTTAAAATACTAATGAGTGAGCATGCTTTAATTAAAGCAATTATTATCTTGAATTATTAACTGATAGTCGTAATTTTGTAATTTGCCCATAACATCTGTTAGCTATCCTATTGAGAATTAGTAAAAAATAAATTGATTATCCATATTAATAGGCTCGCGTATTTCCTTTTAGACTCTGAAATGATAAATTGAGCAATCTAAGAGAGAAAAATTAAGCATAAAAAGGAAATTTTTTGGAATACACAAGTTTAAATTACCAAGATTGGTTAACTCATCAAAGCAAACACAATGGATATAATGAATACAATAGTGTACTGAGGCTAAGAGAATATGAATTGTTTCAAGCAACTAAACCCTTTAGAGCTAGGGGTTTTAAACTGAAAAGATGTCACCGCTGTTTAATTGCTATATCCCTTTGTGTCTGTAATAAAGCTATCTGTGTAGAGCAATCTCACCGATTCATCTTAGTGATGTATCGAGGTGAAGCCATTAAACCTAGTAACACTGGAAGACTAATTGCTGAGATTTTACCTAATACACTCGCTTTTCAATGGGGAAGAACTTCTGTAGACCAAGAGTTACTTCTCGCGATTAGCGATGATCAATATGATACTTATATCGTATTTCCAGAACGTTATGCCTATCCTGCGCAAGAAGTTCTCAACCGAGAGGCTTTTAGCAAGAGATATAACAGCAATCGACTTCGCAAGATGCAATTTATCATATTAGATGGTACTTGGAGTGAAGCGAAAAAAATGTTTAGAAAAAGCGAATATTTAAAAGGTTTACCCTTACTCTCTATCAATGAAACTGATGCGCATGAATATATGCTAAGAGAAGCGTCAAGAGAAGAACAATTAGGCACAGTTTCGGTTGCTTTATCTATTCTGAAAATGATTAATGAAACAAAAGCTTTTACTAATTTATTAAGTTATACTGATGAATTCATTCGAAGATATCTTTCAAGTAAAGCACGTAATCCTAAACATTTGGTTGATAATTTAAATTAGCACAACAATAGCAACACTTAAGAGATGTTTTTGCTCTTTTTCTCGTGTCCGGTTGCTGTTAGAATAAGCAATATAAAATACAATTGAAAAATAATACAGTTGAAAAATCTAATGACCTTAAATACTTTGATATTTTATTAAACTTAATTATTTAAGCTTAATGCATATATTTTAATACACTGTATGTACCTAAATGGGTAGCGGTGAAACTAGGAATACTATTACAATGTTCTCAAACAATTCACAAGATGAATCTTATCAATTTATTAGCAAGTTGCCTAAAATAACTATTGATAAAAGTTCCATTAATTTCTTAGGGGATCCTAAGCGATACAAAGAATTTTTACTTAATGAAATTCAAAATGCAAAAGTACGCATTGCTATTGTAGCCTTATATTTCGAAAACGATGAAGCAGGTAACGAGATTTTCACTGCGCTTTATTCTGCTAAGCAAAAGAACCCAGCACTTGATATTGTTATATGTGTCGACTGGCATCGAGCACAAAGAGGCAGAATCGGGATTAATAACCTCAATAAAACCAATGCTGATTGGTATTTAGAATTAACAGAAAAACATACCCCAAATGAGATACCTGTCTATGGGATTCCTATAAACACTCGAGAAACGCTTGGGGTTTTACACTTTAAAGGGGCTATAATTGACGATACTACTTTATTTACTGGAGCAAGTATCAATAATGTCTATTTACACCAGGAAGAAAAATATCGTTTAGATAGATACCACGCTATATATAATAAGCCTCTAGCTAATAGTTTTTATCAGTTTATCTTTGAAAAAATGATAAATTCTAAAGCTGCGCAACGATTGGACTCAGCACAAAGACCTAAAACATCAAGTATCAAAAAGTACATCAAGCAGCTACGACGTGATTTATCTCAATCTCATTTAACGGTAATTGAAGATCATAGTCATCATGTTAAGCTTGATTTTCCAGTAGAAGCCACGCCAATTGTTGGCGTTGGCGCTAAAAATACATTTAACCAACTTATAGAATCACTCGTTGCGATTAGTAAAAAGAAAATTATCATATGCACACCATATTTTAATTTACCTCCTGCTTTACTAAAAAAAATGCGCAAAAAATTAAAAGAAGGTATAGAAATTGAGATCATCGTCGGTGATAAAACAGCAAATGATTTCTATATTCCTGTCACAGAACCATTTAAAGCCATAGGTTCATTACCCTATTTTTATGAATTAAACCTCAAGAAATTCATGAAAAAATATCAAAAATTTTGTGATAAAGGGCTATTACATATTCACCTTTGGAAAGATAATGATCATACTTTTCATTTGAAAGGCCTTTGGATAGACGATAATTGGATGTTATTAACTGGAAATAATTTGAATCCCAGGGCATGGAGTCTTGATTTAGAAAACGGTATATTACTGCATGATGAGAATCAATATCTTGCTGTATCTAAAGCCGCAGAACTTGAATACATACATCAACATACCAATAGATTGGAACATTTTTCTCATTTAGATGAAATAGATGATTATCCTTATAAAGTGAAAAAATTTATCAGAAGACTAAAGCGAGTGAAAATGGATAAGCTCATCAATCGATTACTCTAGGGATATTGTCATGACTACAACCATCAAAACTGCAGACTTACAGCCAGGCGTAAAATATAGAGATGCCGCAAAGATGGCTCTTATACCAATCAAGGAAATCAATGCACCTGTACTGCCAAAGCCTAGTTGGCTTAAAATAAAATTACCTGCTCAAAGCGATAAGATAGAAGCAATAAAGCAAGCCCTTAGAAATAATAACCTTCATTCTGTGTGTGAAGAAGCTGCGTGTCCTAATTTATCTGAGTGCTTTCATCATGGAACAGCTACATTTATGATTTTGGGATCAATTTGTACAAGACGCTGCCCCTTTTGTGATGTTGGTCATGGAAAACCACTTCCCCCTGATGAGAATGAACCGCAAAAATTAGCCAAAACAGTTAAAGATATGGGACTTAAGTACGTAGTGATAACTTCCGTTGATAGGGATGATTTACGTGATGGTGGTGCTTATCATTTTGCTAAAACGGTTTCTTTAATTCGCGAGGCGAATAAAAATATAAAAATAGAAATACTCGTACCAGACTTTAGAGGCAGAATGGATGTGGCTTTAGATGCACTATCATCTGGTATTCCAGATGTCTTTAATCACAATCTTGAAAATGTACCTAGACTTTATAAGGAAGTCCGTCCGGGGGCAAATTATCAGTGGTCGCTGACCTTATTAAAAAAATTCAAAGAACGACATCCCCATGTAAAAACAAAATCAGGGCTAATGTTAGGTCTTGGGGAAAGTGACGAAGAAATCTTAGCCGTCATGGCCGACTTGAGAGCTCATGGTGTTACAATGTTGACTTTGGGTCAATATCTACAACCTAGTAGAGATCACTATCCTGTTAAACGATACGTATCTCCACAAGAGTTTGAAGTGTTTAAAGAAAAAGCTCTAGAAATGGGATTTGAGCATGCTGCATGTGGTCCATTAGTTCGCTCATCTTATCATGCTGATTTACAAGCAAAAGGTGAAGAGGTTAAATAGGGAGGCTAATGAGTCTATTGTATCACCCAGTGATAGCCGTTTTTATTGGCGGAGGATTAGGCAGTGTATTGAGATACTTTTTGAGTATTAGCCTCCCTACGTATTCAAAATGGCCGTTCCCCATTGCAACACTCAGTGCAAATTTGTTAGGTGCATTCATTATAGGCACTGTTTTTGCCTATGTTTCTGCTTCCACACAATTTCCTAGCCATGTCAAATTATTTTTAATGACGGGTTTATGCGGCGGACTTACAACATTTTCTACTTTCTCTTTAGATTTGTTCCTATTTTTTCAAAAATCTCAATGGAGTTTATTAATTACCACATTGTTAAGTAATGTCGTTTTAACAGTAATAGTGGTATCATGTAGCTTTTATTTAACAACAAAGCTATTTTTAAATACACAATAATCTAATCAAACGAGATGTTATACTGCCAATCAGTAAATTAAATTTTGAAGTGTTTGATAAAAATTACCTTTAAGCCAATATATAAGTTATATCGAGAGAATCACATGCAAGGCACAATAACCGCATTTTTTGAAGACAAAGGCTATGGTTTCATCCTTGATGAAAATGAAGAAGTACGCTTTTTCCATCTTAGAAAAGTCATTAATCCTTCTGCAATTAAAATAGATGCTGAAGTGACATTTAGGCCTATTACTAGAGAGCAGGGTCCTGCTGCAATTGATGTAAGGGTAGAGTTTAAAGGCGAACATATTTTCATTGCTGATGAAAAAATTAAAATAACCGCTATCAAGCACTATAGTGTTTATACCAAAAAAGTCCCCTTGGCACGTGATATAGAAAACAATACTATAGTTTCTATTGGGCTATTGATGAATAGAATTAAACCTCAAACAGCTAAAGCCTCTAAAGATACACTTGAAGAGTTAACCTATCTAGAAATCGAGCTTTTTCATGCACCAAGCATTCTATTTACTTCACATGAAATTGATATTGACGAAGCTCTGAGTCACCTCGCATTTTTACCAATTACTTTTACAGATAAACGCCAGCATAACCCTGCTGATTAAAAATCAGCTTCTTAATCGCGAGCCATAGATGCTATATACTGATTATTTACTATGAATTTAAACAAACGCAACATTAAAAAAATCACTCTGATCTTATTTTGTCTCTTGATAGTTTTTTCAAGTTTTATTGTATATAGAAGTTTGTCTCAAGGAAAACAATTAAGCGAACGTTTAATGTCCTATGCTGAACAATTCAATCAGCAACATAAAGTTCAAATCATAAATGTAGAAATAACCCCTCATCTATTTTCAAAAGATATAAAATTTGATTTAGTTGAAAAAAACACCAATACAAAAAGTGACGTGAAATTACTTTCAGCAAAATATCAGCTTTCCTACAATCCTATCAGTAGATTATTTAATAGATACACTGCCACTTTATCTGGTGATGCGCATGTATATGGCTTGACGCCGATCCGACAATTGGCATGGAATAATTTTTTTTCTTTTTCTGCGTTAAATACCTATACTATTAACTCTTTGATTAGTGAAAATGCAAAAGAAACGCAATTTAAAACTAACATCAATTTTTATTCAGATGATTCTATCGATGCTGAATTTGACTTTGAAAATCTTGCTGATGTACTAAATAAAAACAGAATAAAAGCGGATAGAGTGTATGTAAACTATCAAACCGAATCTGAACAAAATAGCTCAAAAATTACTATCACTATACCTGAGTTTATCGTTAATCATGGCAATAAGGAGATATCAAATCTTCTAGATAATGAGATTGATAAATCAAAATCAGATTTATCGACTACTTCAGAAAATTTTAATACTTCAGTCGCTAAAGTGATTAAGCCAATTACTCCAAAATTGAAGGAAATGTTGAAAATTGAAGAGGGGACTTTTACGCTTAACTTTGACAATTCTGTACTGAAAACAATTGCATTTAATGCTAAATCAATAGTTAGTCACAATTTAATGCTTAGCGGCTTTACTTCTAAAATAGAACAAATTGAGTCAATAGATGCAAAAAATAAAGTACTGGCTAACCAATCTGCTATTGAGACCCGTGAGAACGTTTCAAGCTTACCTAAAATTGATGCTCCTAAGCATATTGGGGTAAAAAATAACATCCATACACAAAACAAATTGGCAAATCATCAATATAAAATTCACATGAAGAGTGACACTGTCACTTATATGGAGGGTTTATTAGGTAAATTTATTGCTGATTTCGAATTAATCAATATCAATTCAAAAAATTTATTTGAAATGGCGAATAGGGCACATATACGATATCAAGAAGATGAAGTTGCCAATAGAAATACATATGGACTGCCGGTCTATTATTTTGCTCAATGGCTAAATTTATCTGAAGCGGTATTAACAACATCCCCCCAGTTAAAAATACATTCTCTTATGCTTGAGAAAAATGATGATGCATATCTTAAACTGACTAAAAGTTGGCGTTTTAATTCGAAAAAAGTTGATTTTAATAGTATAAACGGTCGTGTTTTCTTATTGCCTTTTCTATACACTGATGAATTTACACTAAACATTGAAATTACTCAGCCCCAATTAGAAAATTTATTAGAACTCCTTTTAACTTTAGAAGAAGTAGATGAGAAGATTAATAAAAAAGAACTGTTTTTTGCACTTAACCAGATGAATCAAATTTTTCCTTTTGTGACCCAAAAAAACATTACGGCTGAAAAAAATAAGGTCAATCAAATCGATAATAGCAATAACCGCAAGCGTAATGATCACATTAGTAAAAGTGATAGAGTAAATTTTATGGACAAAGAGAGTATATTTTCAATAGCCGTATCTTATGATCATAAGAAAGGTTCCCTAAAATTTAACGGAAAAAGCTATACGCAAGAAGAGTTTAACGCTTTTATCAAAGATATCTTATAAACTGAAATTTGAAAAAAGAGTGCAGTTCATTTAAATATCATTAATATATTATGAGTTATTTGAAAAATTAGTTGAATTTTAATTAACAAAAAATGATTGAGTCTTCATAAATCCAAAGGAACTATATGAATAAAACATTAAAAAAACAAGCATTAGATGCATTGAATGAAAAGTGGTCTTTTTTGTTCTTATGTAGTTTACTCGCCAGAATTATAACCTTTGGATTACCTATCATTATCATTTACCATTTTTTTGACCTTAATTTAGTCAGTATGTTGATTAATTCAGACCTAGAAAATAATGAACATTCAATTTCAATAGAAATGAAGTACTCCTTCTATGAATACATTTGGACTATTACAAAATTGATGTTGACTTTTGCTTTTTGTATAGTGCTTCTAAGTCCTTTTTGGACTTGTTATAAATGGTTATTATTAGACACAGTGAGAAATAATAGGGTCACTTTTGCAGATTTGTTTATTCAAGTAAAAAAGAATTATTTTAGATTAGTAAGATTTTATTTTCTTTATTGGTTCTATATCCTTTGTTGGTCTTGCTTATTTATAATACCTGGATATATAAAAATGCATTCATATGCACTTGCACCATTTTTGTTACGTGACAATAAGCAAATAAGCGCAAATGAAGCAATCAGCAAATCAAGAGAGTTAATGGACGGAAAAAAAGTTAATTTGTTGAGTTTAGCTGTTTCTTTTTTTGGATGGTATTTATTGATGAGGATATTAATCAAATTGAACAATATGCACTTGTTCCCTATGCTTATGCCTTCAATATTATTGGCTATTATTGTTACTTGTTTTTTAGTTTTCTGCGCAACCTCACTATTTTATCTATATTTTTTCGCTGTTATTGCAAAATATTATGACGAAATAATAAATTCGACAGATATCAATAGCAGTCCGTTAAATAAAAATAAATTACCTGATATTCAAAATAATATCATAATTTAACTTATAAAATACTAAGATAAAGAGAGACTTTAACGTTATAAAAATATAATAACATATAAATTGTTTGTTTTTTATAATGTGTTTCTCTAAATTCAAATGATAGCTATTATAAACAATCGTTTATGATATAATTCGGAAGGTAAAAATCTAATCATCAGTCATATAAAAGGAAAAAAATGAACGCTGAAATAAGACAACAGGCCAGAATGGCTTTAGCAGGTAGTTGGAAAATTTTGATTCTTATTGGGATCTTGTCAGCAATTATTGCTGACGGCATACCACAACTTATCTTCAAATCGATTCTCCCTGAAGCTACAATTAAAATTTTATTAGATTTAACACTATTGGAATCATTGCCCCATAGTGAAATAGAGATATTATCTAGCAATATTCAAAAGCCAATGTTATTATTTTTTGTGCTATCTTTCCTTTTAAGCCCGTTTAATACCAGTTTTACATGGATTACTCTCGACAATGTTCGCAAGAAGCCAATAGAACAAAAGCATTTAATTCAAAATATTAAGCCTTACTTTAGTAAACTTGTTTTTTATAATATTTTATACGTTATATATATCACTCTCTGGTCTTCACTGTTAGTAATACCTGGTATTATTAAACTGCATTCATATGCATTAGCACCTTTCATTTTAAGAGATAACCCTCAAATTACAGCTAATCAAGCTATCACAGAATCTAGGAGGTTAATGCATGGGCGTAAGCTTAAATTATTTTCTTTGGTAATTTCTTTTATAGGTTGGTTTATATTAGCTCAAATAATCTTAGCTATGGGAGGGAATATAATCAAACCATTATTATTGCAAAATCTTAATTTATATTTGTTCCTTTCAGCTTTGTGGTCAATTTTTGCTTATATTGTATTTTGGGTTTACTTTAAATCAGCTCTCGCAATTTTTTATCAAAACGTGATTAATGAAATCAAACCTACTGATGGTTTAGAGCAGGTAAAGGATAATGATAAACAACCAACCAACATAATTATCTAATTGGTTAGATGAAGATTACTTTGAAAAGAAATTGTTGATTAATGTTAAGTAATACCATAAAAAAGTAGATACTGATTCATTAGTGGTTAAAGAGTTAGGATTCATAAATATTTTACACATTAATAAAATATTAACTGTAATTATTCTTCTAATGAATTGGTATGAAATTCCTATCAAATAAGATCTTTAATAATATAAAGTGATCTATATTTCAATCTCGGTCGTGAGTTATTCTTTCGACTGAGCAACTCCGAAAATCAATTTATTAATAAAATAGAAATAACTCTTCAATGCAAACATTTTTATAGGAGTATTTTCTAGTATTTACTCATAGTAAAATTAATAATATGCTTGAAATGATCTGTTATAATCTTTATCTTTTGAAAAAGCATCCGAGTAACGCATCTATTATAAGCCTATAAATTCACACAAATTATAATATTTCAAAAAGTACACTTTACAAATGGAAAGCTAAGCTTAAAGAAAGTTCAAATAATATCCTTATAAATAAAAAAAGCTAATATAAATTAAAGCTGCACAAAATAAATCAACAATCCTTGTATATATGCTTGCAAAAGCGAAAAAAATACTAAATATCATCATTTCGACATCGGCATTAAATAGAGTAAAATCAGAAAGATACAACATAAAAAATGATTATGACATTACTATGGTTAAGCCCTCCTTGAATGAATGTGTAGAAGCATTTGGTATTAAGGAAATTAATGCCATAGATATGTGTGCAATACATTAGCTGAAAAAAATTAAAATCAGTCACTTTAAGAAAGAGCTTGACCGCCATCGGATGGACATGGAATGGTAGAATGTCTATAGGTTCTTCAGTATATATGGAGTGTATAGATTAATTTAAGTTATAAGGAATAGGGATGAAAAAAGTAATTTTAACTATTACATTAATAGGTGGACTTTTTTTTGTATTTTATGTTTTGTTTTTATTATCTTTTATTTATAAACCATTCAAATATGATGTTAATAAATTGAATGATTTGACCGTTAGTGAAATCTATAAAATCCATGGCAATCCAATCCATGATGTTCAAGTAAAGGGATTTCAAACTTGGGAATTTGCAAATAGTAATTTAATACAAACTCTCAGGATTAATACAAATTCTGAAAATATTAATTATTTACAGCAGAAACCAACAATGATCGTAATTAAGAAATTATATGACTTAAATGGAACGACATATGTGTCATTATCTCAAATATTAGTTGATCAACAAATTAAATGCACACTGAAAATCTGGCCATTTAAAGAATTAGTCCTATCTAGCAAGGTATTTAACTCAAACGGATCAAATAAATGTAAATTTTGACTGAAAAATCATATGTAAGTTGAGTAGACAGAAGAATTGATTAAAATAAGAGTAGATTAAAACCCTAGATTATTAGGGACTATTGACATTCAAAGAGCGTTTTTAAATAAAAAAACAATTAAAATCGTTCTTCTAAAGCAAATTTTTAATGTAGTGTAGCCTCTTTTAATCGCTCTTTAATGTCCTATCCTAGCAAAAGCATTTGTACTAAGTGTTATATACGTGTGTTAAAGTATTTTGTATAAGTGTTTATAACTTGATCCTGGATAACAGTTCTTGCGATAACTCCTACACCAAGATAGGATCTATACTCTAAATCGAAGATGCGATTGGGTAAAAAGATATGGAATAGTCGAAAAAAGTCAGTTAGTGCCTTTTAATGCTATTCTAATTGATTGCTCTACCAGCCTGTCGAATGTTGGTGTGATGCTGGCTTTACTTTCAAATAAACTGTGCCTGTGGCCTAATAACAGCTTTGTTGTGACGACTGTGCTTTTAATGTTATGCCTACACTCGATAATTTCATAGAGTAAATCAGCTTGTCTATTTCAGATATTCCTGAGGGATCCGAGACCATCTAAGATGAGAAGATCATAACTAGATAATTTATTCAATGCGTTGCGTAATGACTTGATTTGGTCGAGTTGATTCAGCTTTTCTAATCGATGTAAAATAGATGGAAAATAGATGCATAGTACACAGTTAATCCTTGTGCTAGGACAATTACCCCAAGTCCACTAACAAGCATGGTTTTGCCTAAACCCGGTTCTCCGATTAAGATTGGATTTAGTCTTTCATCTATAAACTCTATGAGCAGTAATGATTTAAGTGCATCTATATTACCTTTAGGCCAAGCCTAATCAAACTGTGGTACGTGCTTAACGATGTAAAGTTTAGATTGTGTTAAACGCTTATGTAGACTCGTTTAGTTTTTATGCATTAATTCTAGTTAGCAATACTCAAGCAATCGTTACATTTCATCTGCCGATGTCATTAATTGCCGACGTTGCCGTAACTTGTCTCTTAGCGTATGACTCACGTTTATGTCTTTGATCACAAGGGTGGCAAAGATGATTACTCCTAACGCAGTTTGTGCAGATTTCAAATGAGGTATTGAAGTCGGTCCATTGAGTATACCGACCTTGTTTAGTAGCACGTACTTGGCAGATAGATTCTATAGAAAGTAGTAGCGAGGAAAAGTTTTTTTCTGCGGCAAACGCTAAGGTTGACTTGATACTTTTGGCATTGAGCTCAGATAGCGAAGAAAGTACAAATGAATCGGAGTGAGAGGCTTCTGGGTAGGATATTTGAGCGATGTTCCTCAACTTTATGATAAGGAGCTAGTCAATTAGATAAAGGCATCTCATAATTATCACGGTGCCATGTAAGTGTGGTCGTCCTCTGAGTACATTAGGCTTGTCGCGTAAAGAAAAGTGATTATTGTACTCGCTCCAAATTGGTTGAGTATTCCCCTACATATTACCATCAGAAACTATCGAATCCAAAGCCCCTTATCGAAAGCATAAACTACATCACATTTTTGACTAAACTCTAGGTATAATTATCGTTATTATTAAAATTAGAAAAATGCGGAGAAAAAAATTTGCGCACTTTTTAACAACCATTGACACTAATGTAAAGGGCCTAAAGCATAAGTAAATTATAACTTATCAAAAAAACAAAGCAACAAATTGCGCTGCTACTGCAACTACGATTGTCAATTTCTTATGAATTTTTTTACCCACTCATCAGCCGGTTTATTTTGTATTTCCTCAACAGAAGACCACTGAAGCAGTTGCTTGTTACTAATTACTCCAACTAAATCTGCCATTAAAAAAGCTTCCTGTTGATTATGTGTCACAAGAATAGCCGTTTGGTCTCTTTTTTTAAGGATATTAACCAGTTCAGGGAGTAGTCGCTCCCTCGTTTCTATGTCTAGATTGGAAAATGGTTCATCTAAAAGCAAAAGTTTAGGCTCTGTCGCAAGGGCTCTAGCTAAAGCCACTCGTTGCTGTTGACCACCCGAAAGTGCATGGGGATAGCGAAGTGCAAAATCCGATAGTCCTACTAACTCGAGGAGCTCTGACACTTTATCAAACCTGGCCTTTTTAGATAGTGATTTTAAACCAAATCCGATGTTATCAGAAATATTTAGATGAGGGAAAAGAGCATAATCCTGAAATACCATTCCCACATTTCTCTTTTCAGGTAAAGCTAGTGAATTAGGAGTGGAGATGATTTGTGAATCAAGAATAATTCTCCCATCACATAAAGGCTCAAAACCTGCGATAGCTCTAAGTAAAGTGGTTTTTCCACACCCTGACTCTCCTAAAAAACAACCTATTTGGCCCTTCGGTAGTTGAAGTGAAAGAGATTCAATGATTGAATCTTCTGAATAGCACACAGTAATTTGTTCTAATTTTAAAAAATCTTGCATATGTAGCCTTACATTTTTCTATAAATATTTTGTGATGCTTTAGCCAAAAAGATAACAGGAAGTAATCCAACAAGTACAATCAATACAGCCGCAATTGCACCTTCTTCATAACTTCCTCTTGCAGCTTCAGCATAAAGTAATGTAGCTAACGTTTCAAAATTCAATGGACGCAGCAAAAGTGTTGCTGGTAATTCTTTCATTGTATCGACAAATATGAGTAAAGCCGCTGTCAGCAATGAAGGTTTAAGCAATGGCAAATGTATATGAAAAAGTGTTTGCCAACTGTGTTTACCTAATAAACGAGAAGATTGTTCAAGTGAGGGAGGGATCCTTGATAATCCAGAAGATAAACTACCAATTGAAATGGCCAAGAAGCGAATCACGTAAGCTAATAATAAACCTAAAATCGAACCTAGCATAATTTGTTTGCTGAAACCGAATTGTTGAAACAAACCATCAGTCCAACCAAGAGGCGTTAATAACCCTATAGCTAAAACAGTCCCAGGTATAGCATAACCCAATGAAGTAATTTGTTTCAGTAACGCAGGGATAGGGGCTTTTTTAGAGTCACTCATTCTTCTCGCCCCCCACGCTATACACAAACCCAAAAAAAGTGTAATTATTACTGCCAAAAAAGCAATGAGATAGGTGTTTACTGCGCTCTTAATAAGAAGAGGTGATATACCATTACCTCTAATCAGTTGTATTATGCATTGTTTAATAAGGTAACTAGTTGGGATTAAAAATCCTATCAAGATAGGAAACCAGCACAAAATTGCAAGAAAAATACCATTAATTCCGTTTATTTTTCTTGGGACAATCAGTTTTGAACGACTACTATTGGTATATTGTGACGCTTTTCTTGCTTTTTTTTCTAAGTAAAGTATGAAAATAATAATCAAGAGCATCGTTAATGCGATTTGTGCAGCGCCACCAAAATTTGAACGATTTGCCCAAGTGGAATAAATAGAAGTAGTAAGTGTTTGTACACCTAGAAATTCAGAAGCACCAATATCATTTAATGTTTCTAAAAGTGCTAAGCTAAGCCCGACAATAATAGCTGGCCTTGCCAATGGAAGCACTACACGTTTTAAAATATCATAGCGTGATGATCCTAAAGATTTAGAAACCTCAATAAGATTGGCAGATTGTGTCATCAACATAGCGCGAGTGGATAAATATACATAAGGATACAGAACAAATCCAAGCAATAACACTGCACTGAAGATTGGATAACTTCTTAAATTTGGCAATCTAAGATCTCTAGGAGAACTGTAGCCTAAGAACTCTCTAATGAGGGATTGTACTGGGCCTAAAGGATGTAGAATATCGATATATGCATAAGCAATAATATATGTAGGAACTGCAAGAGGGAGAAGAAGCGCCCAATTTAAAATCGATTTGGACGGGAATTGATAAAATGTCATCAAAATAGCTGCCCCTGTGCCTAAAAGCGCTACAACAATACCGACCCCAATAAGTAATACTAAGGTAGAAGTCGTGACATTAGGCAGTACATAATCAATTAAATGCTGCCAATGAAATAAATCACTACTCAAAGCCCAAAATACTAATGATATAACAGGGGAGAGAACAATCAGTGCTAGGAGAAATGAGATGTTCAAACTTAACCAACCACGTTGCTTCTGCAATTGCAAGGCATGTTTAATAGACAGTTTTAGATTAGATGTATGAGACAAAAGTTAAGTTCCATGCCGATTAAGTGAACAAAATGGTTTTCTAAATGCTAATAATTCTTATTTTAATATAAATTAACAGAAATAGAAACCATTCTCATTCACATTTTCAATTGGAAATAGTTAAGGTTTTAACTAACACTAAAAATTTATTTTTGCCGTTATCAAATCATATCAGAGTTTAAATTTATAAACGTCTATTTATAGTTCAATTTCTTGGTATACGCATATATTTACAACACGTTAAAAGAATTAATTTTAAGAAAAATTGTACTACACTTTGATGTCGTTATGAATGAAGCATTCATAATCGTCCCACATGCTGTTAGTAATTAGACTGCACTTACAACAGCACCTTATAATCATTAGGGCTAATTCAGAAAATTTTTAATTTAATTTTAAATTGTTGTTTAATCGTTATTAAAATTTATCTATAAGAATAAAATTTATAATTAAGTGAAGAGTTAAAATATGCTAAAATTAAAATATTACAACAGAACACCATTTTAATGATAAGCAAACAAAATCATTTATAGAATTATATTTTCAGGTAAGGATTTTATGAAAGAGACTGTAGGGCATGATGTTAGAGATATCATTGAGTTATTTAATCACTGCTTTTTAGAAAATTACTCAACTATTCTCGTTAAAGGAGATGATGAACCTATTTATCTTCCCTCTTCTACAGAGTGTAAATATAATCAAATAATATTTGCTCACGGATACTATGCAAGTGCTTTACATGAAATTTCCCACTGGCTAGTTGCTGGAAGTGAGAGAAGGCTATTGGAAGATTATGGATATTGGTACTGCCCAGACGGACGTGATAAAGAGACGCAGAGTCAATTTGAAGCAATGGAAGTCGCCCCACAATCCTATGAATGGATGCTTTCAGTTGCTGCAAATTTCCCCTTTCAGGTAAGTTGCGATAATCTGAACGGTTTATTTGAACCAGATCACCGCGCTTTTAGGCAAAGAGTATATAATAAGGTGATAGATAGATTAAAAGAGCCTTTTTCCGAGAGATTTTCAATTCTCATAAATGCATTACACGCATTTTATAAAACCCCCGCTCTTAAGCCTGAGCAGTTTATTTTATAATTTATAGAACGCTTATGTTCAGCCAAATTTGTAATATATGCATGTTTTATTAGCTTTATAATTAATATGATTTATTTTAAGTCCTTTTTTACATATTGACATTAAAACCCATTACTTATTAAGGTAATCTATGAAAATCCAGAAAAAAAATAAAAAATTAGTGATTGTATTTACAGTATTGGCCATTTTAATGTTGGCATGGGGCGCAACAACTTGGGTAATAGGTAATAGTGCGAAAAATAGAATAAATGACTATGTAGGCGAAATAAATAAAAAAATTCAAGCAGATGATAGATTCTTTATTAAACCTCGATTTGTTTTAAAAAATTTTAAACACTCTTTCTTTTCTGCAGATTTTATACTTTCAGTTGAAATTGAAAATATTTCAAAATTAAGAGAACTCCATGACATTAGCTCTTTTAAGTCTTCTGGAACAAGTTATATGAGTAAGGAGGAATTAGATGATTATGAAAAACAAGTGAATGAGCAGGCTGATTTTATTCATCTAATCGATATCAATAATACCGTAAAGTTTGGACCTTTCCCCAAAATTGGGCAGGGAAATCTATTACCAGGTCTTATGGATATTAAATCTGTAAGTACCTTAAACAACTTAAATCCCGAAGTTAAAAAATTCTTATCTTTAATAGGTATTGAAGAGATTAAGCAAGATCTATTCAGTCATCCACTTTTATTAGCTCAAACAACACTTTTCTTTGATTCAAGTATTGATACTCATATGCAATCGGCTCCATTTGATTTGAATGCTAAAACGTTTGCTGTTAGATTTGATGGATTAGAATTAACATTTAATAATTCCTCCGATCATAAATTGGAAACACATATCGGATCATTTACAGTATATACCCCCTTTGTTGTTAACGACGATATAAATCAAGAAATGGCCTCTAAATTTAATACTTATGCCAAGGATCTTTCCCCTATGTTTTCCATTGGAAAAATTGATTTAGAAAATAACTATGAAAATAAAGCTGGAGAACAATTCAGCGGTCAAACAAAATTGAGTGTTGGCCCAATAGCAATACTAGATCCTTACTATTCTATTCCTTCATTTTTTGAAAATATAAAGGTGATACGATTTAAAATCGATGGATTTGAACTAGTTTATGATAGGCAAATAGCAAATGATCAAATCTATAACGAACAGTATCATATTACTTTTAGGCCAATAAATGCTTTGTATTTGATGTTTTTTGACGAAATTAAATACGGGAAATTAAATATAACTCCTATAAAAATTAATGGAGAAACTCATAATACAAGCATGGATTTACTCTTAAAACAATCCGAAATCACTAGTAATAGATTTAAAAATATAAGGCAATCAATAATAACTGGAGACTTTGACCACTTATTAAATCGCCAAGCATATTTACAGCAAGAGTTTTCTCAGTTTCTCTCCTTGCTTACAAAATTTTCGGGTATTTCAAACTATGTCATCAATCCTGTAGAATTAAATTTATTTTTTGAAAATAAATCAGCAAATGTAAATATCAAATCAGGGGAATTTTCTTCAAAATGGGAAAAAAAAGGGACGGATTTAAATTCTCCACTATTGATAAATTCAAAACTAACCTCTTTTGATTTTAATCAGCCACACGCGAATAAACACTTTTCTTTAAAAGAGTATGAATCATCTTCTGCTTTTTCTTTAGATAGTTTTTTTCCATTAACACTCGATTATTCAGTTGGTGAAATAAATTTAGCTAACCAAGACGATGTAAGCTATGCAGGTAAAAAATTCAATATTGCATTCGATATCAATAATAAAGCTGAAAGTCTTGAGCTTAAGCAAACACTGAAAGGAGAAGATATTACTGTTAATCAAGTCGACTTAGGCAGTTTCAATATTGAGCACGATGCACAAAATTTGGATAAATCGGCATTTACTGCACTAATCAAAATGTTTGTTGAATCACAATTCAATAATATAGATGAAGAACATAGCTATTTTGTCGATGAAGATACTTTAGAAGATGAAACAGAAGATAAATTAATGTCACTTTATACTGATGTATTAGCTAATGGACCTACAATAAGTGCTAATTATACTTTAAGTGATAATAAGCGTTTAGAGGCAAATTCTACAGTATCACTAAATGTTGATCTTAAACCTGCGGCCAATAACTCGAGGAATAATCACACAGGGTACCTAGCTAAGAATCTTGAACTTATCGATAAGCTTACCCTTAATTTTGATGCGAATATCAATTCATTTGCGGATTTCTATGCTAAAACAAAAGCGCTTTCTACGATGAACTGGGCAGGAACACCTTCAGCTGAAAATATTCAAACTAATCTTGATTATTTTGATCGTATTTTGTTGAAACCTTCTTCACAATCAGCACTTTCACAATTAATTTCTATCAACAATGAAACTATTTCAAGTAGGATAAAAATCGATAGAGAAAAAGTTACTATAAATGGTCAGAGCAGGACTTTGGAAGATATTTTAACTTTATGGTCATCTCAATAAGAGATATGTTTTATCAATGGTATACAGCATGTTTTGACCACTAAATTAATAGCAAAATATATTAAAGCCCAAGATCAGTAAAAGGGCTTTATCATATTCATTAGCCTTAATTCTGCTTTGCACTATTTTTTGGGCACTAAAGGGGGAGCTGATTACTATAAAAACATTTGAACCATATTTACTCCTAAACGAATTATGTTGCATTACTAACAGATCTGAATTCAAAATTGAATTAACTAATCAAGTTTTGATGGTTAAATTAGTACTAGTGATAAATTGATAATTTTGTTAAAATGTCAAACTGTGTAAAAAGAAATGTTATTTATAAGAAAGGTATAGAAAGGTTTTATTTCTGTTTTTTAATTTTAATACTATAATTTGGCGTTTATCCTCGTTAAATACTCCTTAGATTCATATAACCCTCATGTTAGGGCTATAATCTCATTTAATGACGTGAGTGACTTCCATCTATTTCTCAGCTAGGTGCTGTTATGAGTTTTTTATCGCTTGAGTTCATACTCGTATTTACTTTTTTTCTTATAATTTATTGGTTACTAGCCAATAAGCCAAAAATACAAAATGGACTGATCCTCTTAGGCAGCTATGCCTTTATCTCATCATTCTCGCTATATGCAACTTTAGTATTATTTGCATATAGTACTTTGATTTATATTTTATCCTTGCTGAGTCATAAAATAAGAAAAAAACATTTTCCAGTATATTTGTTGTTGTTATTGATTTGTATTATGTTTTTCTTATTTAAGTATTATGATGCCATTCGTGAATTTGTTCTTTTTATAGGCCAATTTTTCGGCTTTAATCTAGGCCTTCCATTAATTAATTTAGCCCTACCAATAGGTTTATCTTTTTATCTATTTCATTCAGTTAGCCTGATTGTTGAACAGCAAAAAAATACACGTTTAAAATATACTTTTTTTCAAACTCTCACTTATTTGAGTTTTTTTCCAAGCTTAGTTGCAGGTCCTATTAATCGTGTAAATGATACTAAGCATCAACCTGGATTAATGTCCCAGTTACTGTCATCTGAATATAGGAAAATGATTGAGCCTAAAAGGGCTTTTATTTATATTCTTATGGCGACTTTTAAACTTTGGGTTTTGAGTAGCTATCTAGATGAATGGTTTGTTAATGATCTTTTTTCTACGCCTGCAAACTCCTCCACATTAACTGTTCTAATCGGGCTCTACGCCTATGCTTTTCAAATTTACTTTAACTTTTCAGGCTATAGCGAATTAGTTTTAGGGTTAGGCATGCTTTTGGGATTTAGGTTACCACTGAATTTTAAAAACCCTTACATAGCTGAAAATTTAAAACAATTTTGGGATAGATGGCACATCTCGCTGTCCTTGTTTATCAGAGATTTCATTTATATCCCCTTAGGTGGAAGCAGAAGTGGTTTTCTCATAACTCAGCTAAATGTCCTGATTGCTATGACAATCTCAGGGATTTGGCATGGCGCTGGCTTAACATTTTTGTTTTGGGGTATTTTACACGGAGTGGGGCAAATAATTACTAACTGTTACTCACGGCTTATACAATACCGTATTGAAAAAAAAGCAAATATTGCAAAAGCATTAGCTACATTTGAAATTAGTAAGGAACTTCCTGTTAATAGCTCAAGCATAAAAGAAAATTTTTTTGCTGTTTTTGTTACTAAAAATTTTTATAGGCTTTTAACTTTTCACTTCATTTGTGTTACGTGGATATTTTTTAGAGCAAATAGCTTTAGTGATGCTATTGCGATAGTTGAACATTTATTTATATGGGATCAGAGTGCTCTTGCTGATTTTAATTTTTTAACTATATGTATAATTATCGCAACTATTCTTTTTTATCCATCTATAGTAAAAATGATCAATGCATGGATTGAAAAATTAGTTTTTTTAAATTGGAAATATTTTGTTTTGATTCTTATTTTATTAATGCAATTTGTGATTTATATCGCCCCGTCAGGCGTACCAGGATTTATTTATGCCTCGTTCTAATAATGTGTATGATGAGTTACGTGAAATGCTCGAATCTAATCAATCACTATTAAGTGACATTGATAAACTTACTACTCGTGATTCAGCGTCGATAACTGCTACTGAAAAACAAGGTGAAGGTGAATATCAAATTTCTTTGGATAATAGAAACAGCAATAATAAAAAAGATGAAGATACTGAAATCTTAATGGACAAACCTGATTTAACTCAGGCAATAGCAATATCTCAGCTCCAAGAATCTTACAATGCAAAGAAAAAAGAGATAGAACAAGCAGTGAATAACAGTGAAATTAAAGTGGATAATGAACTGAATGATTTAACTGTGTATACATCTTCTAATACCTCCTCTTTTCTAGAAGAAAAATTGAATTCTTCTTTAGAAACCAAAAGGGTTGATTATCTTTACCCTGAAATAGAAATACCTTCAGATGAAGAGGTTGTATTAGGAGATTTCGATGAAGTTAATTTTATAGATTTTGATGAACCTATTACAACGGAATCAAAAGGGGCAAAAGAAGCTGATGAATTACTAAAAGAGTCTGCAGTAAATACACAGTCGGACGTTATAATAGTCGAAAAATCGTATGATAAAACTGATGGAGCTTCTGATGATTTTAGCTCAGCTACATTTCCTGAATCAATCAATCAAACAGAAGCAACCAATAAAAATGTATCTACGACACTCAATTCTGATGAGAATTTCTCAGATTTAAGTCTGTTGTCAATTGATAAAATTGCGGTAGCTAAAGAAGACAATCTTCAAGTTATTGCACATAATGAGTACAAAAATAGCATGGGTGTTACTGGCAACCAGGTTAAAAAAATGACAGGGCAAAAAGCTCCCAAGCTATTAAGCGATATTCATCAACCGAGCTATCTTTTTTTGTCTAACACTCTAAATAGTACGATATCTTCAGTTGAAACGATAAATCACAGTGAATCAAATGAAAACACAGAGGTGAAATATCCTGAAAAAACCAATTTAATTTCATCTAATGAAGCGATTGACAAATCACAGAATGAAAAAGTAAGTAGAGTAATAACTGAAGTAAATGTCGAAATAAAAGAAGAAACAAAAGTTGAAACAAAAGAAGAAATAAAAGTTGAAACGCTAAATGAAGCAAAAGATGAAATACAACTGTCTAATGTTCCAGTCATAAAGTTAGACTCTATTCATTTACCTAATGGACTGCAGATCTATTCTATTATTCGCAAAATTGATTCTGACTCTGATGATTTTGATGGTGTAAGCTATGAATTGAGCGAATTTAACGACAAGTTTCCAATAAAAGACCTCGAAATAGATACGTGGATAGCTATTTCATCCATCATGCTTTTGCTATGGTTTTTCATTTGGTTTAATCAAAATTCAATCAATATCTATTTTCAACAGAAATATCATAAGCAGAGCCCGATAGAAATTCTAGATGGTTTTCAAGTGTGGCATTTCGGACAAAATATTCATGAAGCTATTGAAAATAGCTTTGTTAGTTTGTTTTTTGGCCCTAATAGCGTGGTATATGAATCTAAGAAATTAAATCAGCTAGAATCTGATTCTACACTATTAGGAAATTTACAGGGTAGTGACGAAAAAAAATATAATCAGATTTCTCATGATAAACTTGATGAGATGAAATCTAATGATACGCAACTGGCAAATGAATTCCAGGATAAGATAATAGCCTCTTCGCCAAGCCAAAAAAATTCACTGAGTAGCTCATCAAATAAAGCCAACAATTTTCATAGAACTTATGCGGATTTTCTAGTTAGAAATATTCAAAATACATCTTCGTCCCTCAGAAAAATTGAAGTCTTAGGAGTTGTTTCTCTTTCTTCCACTTTGGCCCATAATAGTGGCTATAATGAGAATAATTCCTCAGCCAATATGTCGTCTAATGATCTATCTAAGGAAGGTCTAAAATCAGAATTAACTCCTCAATATGGGTATGTTTTAGAGGATAAAGAGAAGGTATTTTTTATCGGTGATTCATTGATGCAAGGAGTGGCCCCTTATGTGATGAATCGATTAAAAAGTAATTTTGATGTGGATAGCATAAATCTTAGTAAGCAAAGCACTGGCTTAACATATAATCGTTCTTTTAATTGGTTAACTACTATTGAAAAAACACTGTCTGAAAATCCAGATATAGGGCTATTAGTTGTCATGCTAGGGGCAAACGATCCCTGGTCTATGCGCGTTGGTAAAGGAGAGCCTTATCTTAAATTTAATACGCCAGCATGGGATGATGTCTATTTAAATAGAATTCAAACTATTTATCAATTAGCGGCTCAAAGAAATATTGGTGTTGTTTGGGTTGGTGCGCCTTTAATGAAGGAGCAAGAATTAAGCCAAGGCGTAACGCATTTAAATACCCTTTATAAGCAAATCAGCCAAAAATTTGGCGGGATCTATCTAGACAGTAATGTTATGTTCAGTTATCAGGGAGAAAACTACGATGCGTACGCTCCTTGGCAAGGTAATGCCGTTAAAGTAAGAGCTAATGATGGCGTACATTTCACTCCAAGAGGGCAAAAAATTATTGCTGAATATATACTTTCTTTAATTGGTGTTAAAAAAACTGTTGATGAAGCTACTAATAACAACAGTTTAGTTGACAGCAATAAAACTGAACAAAATGAGCGTCAGATATTAAATGCTAAACACTCAGTTGAAAGTATAAGAGACCCATTGACGCCCCAAAAACCAACTCAATCAAAAATTACAGAAAATGTAACGAATCAAGATTTTGGGAATGTACGCTCAGATTCGGCTATTTCAAATACTAAATTAAGAAATACCCCATCAGTTGAACAAAACTATCGAAAACAAGATCAGGGGAGAACTTATAATAAGAGTTTACAAGACAGCGGTAGACCAAAAATGTCGACTCCAGTTCCTTCACAGTTTAAACCAAAAGAAGAACCGATTGAAATCTTTTAAAAAGGAAAATGATTTGAAACTTTATAAGCATTATATTATTTTTGGTATAAAACCTATCAGTTCAACTTTTGCTAAAAAGAATAAATTGATGACTGTGCTCACATTTATGTTTAGCTGCTTATTATTAGGTTGCAGTAGTAGCAATGCGTCTGAAACTAATACACCTAAGTTACCTACAAATGCAACACCAGTTAAAATAGGTCATCTATATATCCCCAACAATCAAGTTTTTGAGGGGATCAAAGGGGTATTAAATTCCTCTAATAGCAAACGTACCCATTTTATCCAATTAGGTGATTCTCACACTGCAGCCGATGTATTTACAGGTGAAATTCGTCAACTTTTACAAAGAGAATTTGGGAATGGGGGAATAGGGTTTATACAACCCACAGAGGTTACTGGTATTCGCTCTAATCTTGTGACTATTAGCTCTGAGCAAGGTAAATTCAGTTTATTAAGTAGCAGAAGTGATCAAAGCCCTATCTTTCCGCTTGGGGGGTATTTGCTTGATACTAAAGGTAATTCTGGTAGTATCAAATTATCACCTAGAAAGACAGTTTCTTCAGACAATGCCCTTCAGGCTAGAGCACTCTATTTTACAAATTCAGCAGCTAGTATGAGTATAAATGGAAATTCTCTCAATTTGCCACCAACTAATAACCTCTGGAAATGGTCCGATGCAGTGAAAAACGTTCATTTACCTGTTACTATAACTTTCTCTAAGAATAGGTCACTAAAAATTGGTGGATATTATTTAGAGAATATGAGCGATAAAGGAATTGTTTTTTCTGCGCTAGGTATTAATGGTGCTCAAATTAACTACTGGGATAGGTGGCATCATAGCTGGAAGCAAAGTTTAAAAACTTTGACGCCTGATGTAATGTTAATCGCATATGGCACAAATGAAGCGTTTGGCAATAACCTTGATATTTCTGCTTATGCATCAGATTTAAATAATCGTATGCGAACGTTAAAAAGTACCTATCCAAATACTTTATTTATTGTAATTGGCCCACCTGATTCTCAAAAAATCAACAAAAAAAATAGTCAAACATGTAACCAAAGCTATTCTGATCAGTTAGCAAGGGTAATAGAAATTCAAAAAGATTCTGCCCTTAAGAATGGTTTTGCATTTTGGAATTGGCAAGAGAGTATGGGAGGCAGTTGTTCAATTACTCGTTGGCTAGCACAAGATATGGCTAAACCTGATCTAGTTCATTTAACAACTAGTGGATATACTCAAAGTGCGAATCAATTTGTTAAAGATTTAAAACGTGTACTAAATTAGTTGATCTTTACACCTGTTATGCCAGCAACTTAAAAAAATTGGAAATTACCAGGTTTGGGGCGTATAAAAATATAAAAGAGCTCACTGCAGGAAAAATGAACAAAGCAAGAGACACAAACATTGTCTCCCTAAAAATAGCAGTATAAATAACTACCGTTTATCATCAATAACAAGAGATAAATGGTAGTTATTAGGGTTATAAGCATTTAAATCGCAGGCAATTTAAGAGACAATAGACTCCATAATCATATACAGAGCAAAGGGTTATATCTTAAGCAAGATCATTGTGTTGTTCACTATAATTCGTGCAGCAAACGTTAACCGATAGGATTAACTGAAACTATGCAGTGACTAAATAGAAGGCTTGAGAATGAACCAGTAGCGATTAAGTAATATCGCAGCAGTCGCTTGATTCTAACTGCGATCGTATCGCTTAGTTTTAGAGCTGACGTGTTCAATTAAGTCCAGATACTTAACCTATTAGGTAAAACCATAAATCCTTAAATTCTTAAATCCATCAATAAATGTGTGAATTTATCAATTTTTGAACAGTAAATGGCAGTTAAATCATTGAATATTGAATAAACCATTGGTTGACAGCCCCATCACAAGAAAACTCTGCCATGACAGCAAATGAATATTTTTGCTATCAATATTATCACTTAACACATCAGTTCATTTATAAGTATCTAGCCGATAGTTTGGCAAGTTAAGGTAGACAAAGTATTACATTTTTTGCAAGTGTAAAGAGCTTTGCAGTAAGTGCGTTGCAAATTAATGCATTAAAGCTAATTTTTGAATCGTTTGATAACATTCTCCACTAGCTAAAATATTAAGCACTTTTTGCGCATTTGCTTTTAAGTCATCTTCTCCAAAGAGTCTCATTAGCATGCTAACATTCAAAGCTACCGCTGTATTATGTGATTTTTCACCGTGACCCTGTAATAACTGAGTGATGAGTCTTTTATTTTCAAGTGGGCAACCACCGACTAGCGACTCAATCGGATATCGTGACAGTCCAAAATCTTCAGGAGCTACTGTGTATTCAACAATTTTTCCATCTTTGAGTTCCGCTATTTCTGTTTCACCATCAACAGTAATTTCATCAAGCCCATTTCCGTGTACGACTATTGCTTTTTGATAATGCAAAGCATGTAATGTTTCAGCTATCGGTCTTATAAGAGATTTATTATAAACACCAATAAGTGCAAAAGGTGGCCTAGCAGGATTAATTAAGGGGCCAAGAACGTTGAATATTGTTCTTGTCTTTAACGATTGTCTGACTTCAACTGCATGCTTAAAACCCGTGTGGTAGTGAGGTGCAAATAAAAAACACAGATTTAAATTATCTAATGCTTGCTTTGAAGTTTCAGGGGGTAAATTAAGAGAAATCCCAAAAGCATTAAGTAAATCTGATGAGCCTGATTTACTTGATACACTCTTATTACCGTGTTTTGCAATTTTATACCCAAGAGTTGCAGCAACTACGGCACTTGCAGTGGATACATTGATTGTATTTGCACCATCTCCACCGGTACCTACAATATCAGCAAAAGGGTAGTCAGGGCGAGGAAAGGGTTTAGCATCCAATAAAAGTGCGTTAGCTGCACCAGCAATTTCTTGAGGTTTTTCACCTCTAATTTTCATTGCAACTAATGCCCCAGCTAGCTGAGCTGACTCAAGTTTGCCGGCAATAATGGATTGAAACAGTGTCTGACTTTCAAATTGCTCAAGGACTTCACCTTCAAACAATTTTTGCAAAAGAGAATGCATAAAAAAATCCTTATTAATATTTCAGTTTATTCATTTAAATTATAATCAAGAATGGCTTCATCCCCAGATATGCCCCGAAAAGCAAAATTTTCCTTAGGAATTTCTTGAAGTATTATTTCTATATCTGTTTTGTTTATATGCAAAATCTCTTCAAAGGATTTAAATAGTTCAGAAATGAGAAATTTGCGTGTTTGCTTGCATAAAAATGATAATTTTCTATATTGGGTTTTATTACTTAAGTAAGTTAATTTTCTATTAGACACCACTCTAATGTTCGATTTAACAATTTCTCACCTTGAGGTGTCAGTATTGATTCTGGATGAAATTGATATCCCACAATTTTTAATTCACGATGCCTAACAGACATAACGATTTTATCTTTAGGAGCAGATCCTGTGAGATAATCATAATAACTATTAACAATTAACTCATCAGGGATATTAGTACCAACTAAAGAGTGATAGCGTGCAACGCTCATAGGGTTTGGCAAAAGAGAGAACATCTCCTGTTCATCGTGAAAAATTAGTGACGAGGAACCATGCACAATTTCTGGAGCTCTAGTAACTTTTCCTCCTAAAGCTTGTATTATTGCTTGATGACCAAGGCAGATACCAATTATTGGATAATTCTGTTTTGCATATTTAATTAAGTCCATCAAGCAACCTGCATCTTCAGGACGTCCTGGGCCAGGAGAAAGCATTATGATAGGAGATTCTAACTCACTTAATTTTTTTATTATTATTTCTAAAGGAGTTGAATTTCTGTAAACGGTAACTTGATGCTTTTGATAACGCAACTGATCGACTAAATTGTATGTGAATGAATCAAAATTATCTAAAAGTAAAATATTTGCCATGTTATGCCCCTTGACTATGTGCTTTAATAATCGCATTAATTACTGCGCTGGCTTTAGCTCTTGATTCATCGGCTTCGAGTTGGGGAACTGAATTTAAAACAACCCCTGCACCAGCTTGTACATGTGCAATATCATTTTCAACATAAGCGGAACGAATAACGATGCAGGTGTCAAAGCACCCTTGATGATTAAGATAACCAATCGCCCCACCATAGCTGCCTCTCTTTGTTTTTTCTGTTTGAGCGATTAAAGACATTGCTTTAACCTTAGGTGCTCCAGTCAATGTTCCCATATTCATACAGGCAAAATAAGCATGGAGCACATCTAAATCTTTGCGAAGTGTTCCAACCACTCTTGAAACTAAATGCATGACGACAGAGTATCTATCTACTTTAGTTAAATCGGCAACATAACGACTACCAGGTTCGCAAACTCGAGATAAATCATTTCTGGCTAAATCTACTAGCATGGTATGTTCAGCCAATTCTTTTTTATCATTTCTTACTTCGTATTCCAATCTAGAATCTAAATCAAAATTAATTGAGCCATCAGGATTTTTCCCCCTTGGCCTTGTTCCTGCAATAGGATAAATTTCAATTTGTCTACTTTTTGAATCGTACTTAAGCGCGCTTTCTGGCGATGCCCCAAAGAGTGTAAATGTTTCATCTTGCATATAAAACATGTAAGGACTAGGATTTTGTTTCTTTAACACCTGATAAGCACTTAAAGGTTTAGGGCAAGCTAAAGAAAACCGACGAGAAGGAACAACTTGGAAAATATCACCAGCAAGAATATTATTTTTAAGCGAAGATACTTGATCGCAGTAGGTACTATCATCAAAGTTAACATTGACATTATTGATGTTAAGCTTATGAAAATCCTCAATTATTACTTTATTTTTTAAAAAGATAGGAATTTTTTGGTCTAATTGTGAGTGTAAAATATTCAGTCTATTTAACAGAGAATTACGCTCGGCAGGCGAATCAGAAAACAAAGTTGCTTGTAGATGTGACTGCTGGGTTTGATGATCGATAAACATCATTGTTTCAGCTAAATAAAAACAGAGATCTGGACAATTTGTTTCGTTGACAACTTCCGGAAGTGACTCATATTGATAAATTAAATCATAGGCAAATAACCCACCTAAAAAAATCGCATTGGGATTGTTTATATCCACTTTATCAAAGGTTTGGATCAACCTAAATATATCAAACACACTGACTGATTTTATCCTAGTGTCTTCGTCTAAATGCTGATCTTGCAAGGGGATCTCAAAATTTAATTTATTTTCTGATGATGAAAGCAAATTTAGTTCTTTAGGATAATTTTTTCTTATAAAATCAAGCATGACAAGTGCATTTTTAGATTTTGCTTCTATACAAAGATTTTTGCTTATCAGAGTTATTTTGAGGGCTGAATCAATGATCATTATGCTTTTTAGATTATCTTTACTGTCGATTTCAGCTGATTCAAGTAACAAACTATCCTGTTTATCTAGGCACAATAGTTCAAAAACCTGTGTCGGATCTTTATGGTAAGGAATAGCCATTTTTAATGTGGATATTCTTGCTGCAGATGGGTTTGTCATTATTTCTCCTAATATTGTACTAGTAAACTAGTTCATTAGTATACTATTTTGTAAGTTAAAGTCAAATTATTTAATCTAAAAGTCACAATTATTATACTATAAACAACAGTGAAGACTGAAAATAGCCTATAATTGAAGTCGTTGAAAAACTTTAAAATAGTGACTAATTGTAATAAAATGATTATAGGTGAACCATTGAATGGTTAACTACATCCGAGAATTTTTTCTTATTCTAATTACTTGTCTTTATCACTTATCTCCATTATTTATACATTTACGTATAGTTTCATAAAAAACTTTCCAACACTTACATCCAAAATCATTTCTCATCGTAGTTTAGAGTTTTATAAATAGTTAATGCTAAAAATATAAAATCATGTTCTTAATATATGATTGATGGAAGACAGAACAATGGGCTTATTGACTGCTTTTTAATGAAATAAGTTCAGGTTTAACTTTCCTAAAATCTTATGGTTAAATAACTATCGGCATGTCGATTGATATTTGTAAAATGCAAAAACCCTCATACTCTAATGAAATCTATTGGTAATATTGTTAAAATAGTCATTTTAAATAGGTAATTAACTTTTCTATCAATGAATTACTTAACATTGCAGCTTGTATCCTGATGGCCTTACAGTGGACATTAAACATTAATTAAACCTGCATCTTAATTTCTTTAAGGTATAGAATAAAAATATGTAAGCGTTAAAGTGTCTATATCAATAAGCAAAATATCAATGCGAACTCTCATACGTTTTTAGTACTTCAATAAAATTATCTAAATCAAAAAACAAGTGTTAACTTCGATTAAGCTGTACCTTAAATTCAAGATATGGTTACACATCATGTGAATGTTAGAATGCTAATATGTCTGTGCTATTCAAAAACCAGTTACAAGAAGGAAAACACTTAAAGATATGCCCTTAAAACCATATCGTTACCCACAAGATCACGAGTTTCTATTTTATGGGTAAGATTCTGTTTTTAAATGACTTAAAACACTGAAAATGGTATTCAGGCATTTAAATAAAGCAAAAGATAGGTTAGTAATGCAATATAAAAAGACTTTTTTAGTAAAAAATTAACCTCATATCCATAAAAAATGTTAAATCTATCAGCACAATAACACTTGCGGGTAAGGATATGCATTAAAATCTGTATAATATTTGGCGTCAAAATTTATCGCATATTAAGAGTGCGGAAAATAGCCAAATATCTATACATTTAGATAGCCATTAAAAAGTGATTCTGAAGTGATAAATAAACAGCAGGATTGGCTGTAAATTAAATGCTATAGCGATATTTATAAACCCTCTCGATTGAAATTGCGAAAATAACCATTGGCAAACTATCTGGGGGTGTCCGTAGATAGATGCTAACGAATAATATAACATCCGTTTCTGGTCTTAGACACTGTTTTAAAGCCTTTCATTAAAACAGTTAACCGCAAATCTAGCAAGTTCCGTTATTGCTGATAAAATTGAAACATCCAAATGATTATTATTAACGATAGTTAAACAGCTTGAAGTCTCTATCTCGTCACTTTAAATAAATATTTGAATTGACCTATTTAGATGTATAAAATACATTATCTGCATCCAAGCAGCTGATTTACATATATTGTATTTACTTAAGTAACAAAGGATAACTCTCTTTCATTATGACTAAAAAATAACCTTATTATGCATATTAAGGTTGGCGATTGAGTGAATCGCAGCGTTATTCATTAACCGCACATCAATCACTTAATAAGAGAGGTGTGAGTACTTTTCAACTAACCGTGCAAGACTTAGGATTCATTAACGTACTCTCTAAGTGATGAGGCTTTTCCTTGCATAATATATCACGATATCTAAATACCCTGCTATTTTTGAAGCTACTGATCATGCAACATTATGGACGGGTAATGGTGTTATAAGAGATTATCACTGTATCCGTGATAATACACATACAGTCTATCTTTGGGAGTTAAAATAATGAAAAATATACTTATCGTTTTGTTGTTTGGATTTTACTCATTGGCTATAAGTGCAAATTTTGATGAAAAACTCACTATTGATAATTTGGTTGATGAATATAAAACTTATTCTCTCGCTTATTGTATTGAAGAAAACTATAAAAAAATGGGCATAGATTTTAAGCAACTGCCATACAAAGATATTACATTAGGATTTATTGATACTGATATGGGGGTAGGTTTTGGTTTTAATACTCAACCCACCAATGTACTAGATGAGTATATTGAGATGAAGACAGGGCACTTTTATCAACCTGCTCATAAAGAGGGGGATATGTCATCAGTGAATTTAGTTATCTATCATTGTGCACATTTTTATGAGTCTCAGGAACTCAAGGACTTTCTTAAAAAACAGATTCCACTGCGTATGCAGAAGAACTGAGAAGATGATGGGCATTGAAAGGTAAGGGGATTATAACCGCCCCCTGTAAATACATAATTTACAGCCCAACAACGCACAAATTCAAAGCCTCTGCATAACAATCATCATATGCGTGGTTGTATCTACTATCCATTGCATTTTTGTTTTTTGTTGGCTAAAGGTGGTTGGTTTAATAGAACAATGTTTAAATTATAGCTCATTTATGAAACAATCGTATTGGGACATATCAAAGATAATCATGAAAAATAAATACTAAAACTAAAATTAGTCAATGCTGATAGTTAATGGCTGTAGATGGTTGCTCATTAATGTGTTTTTTTTTGCTTTTTCCAACACTTTCATCTTTTTTATGATGTCGTTTTTTATGGACTTGTTATTTTGGGTTGGTGTCCTGGTGGCTGTTATATAGCCTTACGGCTATATAACAGGTTTTGGTTTTTTATACGTGATCTATTTTGGTATCACTCTGTGCATTGCCGCTAACATGAGGGGGCTACACTAGCAGCCGTTTTTTTACTTTGCAGTTGGTAGAATTTACTTTTTGTTTGATAACTTCACACTCCTCATTCTAAGTAAGACAATAAAAAATTAACAGCATAGATTATAAAATTTTGTGACAATTGGCTTGACATCTACCGGTAGTTTATTTTTATTTATGACACTTTATTTTTGTTCAGAGAAATATATATTCTTTTATCTTTTTGAATGGTCAAAAAGAGGATAATCATTCAGAATTTCAGGTTAGATAGAAGTTTTATACTTGATGAAAGAGAGTTTCTTCATAGATATAAAATTTCAAAGACTTAAAAAAACATTCTGCTGTTATCAATAAATTGCAGAAATTTCATGAAAATTATAATGTTTTATCATATTCAAAGGTTCCATCCCATTTTGGTAATTCATTTGGTGGTAAAGGCACTATTTTATTTATGTCTGGAAATTTAAAATTTGCATCGCTATTAAGTTTATTTTTAATCGATTTATATCGATTCAACCTTTCAACATCTATTGTGTCTTGACCTAAATAGAATGCGTCTTTAGGATCCGTAATACTGAATCCATAAATTAAAGCTCTTATCGAAGCTTCATCTCCATGACGAGCACCAATTTGGTATGCTTTTATGGATTCATCATAATTTTTATCTTCTGAATAGAGATATCCAAGTCTTCCTGCCGCTTCCTGATGACCCTGAACAGCTGCACACTCAAGCATGGATTTACCAATTTCAGGTCTATAAGCAGGGTTTTGTATTCCTTGTAAGTCATAAGTTATAAGTCTAAGAGAACTAAAAATATCTCCTAGCATAGCTTGTGCTTCTTTATTACCTAAATCAGCTGCCCGTCTGTAAAATTTTAATCCTTTGATTTCATCTTGTTCAACCATAAAACCAGTACTTAAAAAATAGCCCATCTGATAGTAGCCACTACCAATATCTAATTTTATTAGTTGTTCTACCCAATATAACGCTTCTTCACTGTGTGTCATGCCTGCATTTGGCGTACCTAAACCATCAACTAGCATGTTTTGTAAATTGATCATTGCTTTAACGTGACCTAGTTTTGCTGCTTTACGATAACCAGCTACAAGAGTTTCGTCTGCTTTTGATGAATATTGATGTTCTATTTGTAAAGCTCGCATTTCTTTAAATATCGTTTCAGATTCTGAGGTAAAAGAAGGCAAACTATCTACTTCATATGTGCAGCTAAATTGAAGATTATTTTCATCAGTAGCTAAGATACTTTCGATTGCTTGTTTAGCATCACCAAAAGATTTTTTTGAACAAATTATTGTGAATATTAATAATAATGAAAAAAAAATGTTATTTTTAAATTGTTTCATAGTGCTAGCTTATCCACTTACCCAAGTTTTATTCTCACCTAAAATATAATTATCCGTAATAGGTCGATTTATTGATTTTGAATGTATCGTTATTTTTTATATAGCTATGTCAAAGATAATTGATAATATCTTTTGTTAGATCAGTCTGTGAAATTTATTGTACAACATTTGCAGAGTAAGCAAAAAATACCACACTAGCACACTACCAAACTACCACACTACCACCCACACACTAAAAGTGAATATTGCTAAAAAATTAATTCAGCATAACATGTTATGTATGTAAAGCAACCAGCTAACCAGCAGGTTAAAGCCATATCCTTACTCAGAAGTTCACTTGTTTTTACATTTAACTTAAGTCATTGTTTTTAAATGTCTAGTGATAACAAAATGGTATTAAGGCAATTAAATTAAGAAAAAAGTCTGGTCAGTAATACTATGTAGGAAGGCTATTTTAGTGCAAAAATTAATCATGCATTCATAATAAATCTTCAATATATTTCGAAAATGATGCTTATGGGTGAGGGTTAAAGCTGATTAAGGTAAAAATAGGAATTGTTATGTTTTTTTATTTATCCTGCACAACAAAGCCATTTCAGCCAACATGACTATTTGTTAATTTTTTGTATTTCCTCTTCTGTTAATTCTGATTATAAGAAAAACTCTTTATTTTTCAATGTTAATAGTATTTTAATCTTCTAATCGCAATCTATTGATAAAAGAAAGCCTTATGCTGAGATAACTTCAATTTTTAGAAACAAAAATTATCCTGATCTATATTCAGTAGGAGAGTACTAATTAAGAAATCTGGGTATTAAAATCTATTAAGTAAAACTCAAAAAACTTAAAATTACTTTCAAAAGAAGTTAATCAAAAAATATAAACTTATATGCTTTAGTAGCAATAATACTTCTTTTGTACCCTTTTAACGCAGTGCTTAAAAAAAAGTTTTATTTAGTGTAAACTGGCAATCAAACTTAATTAAATAAATGAAATGGGCTAAATATTTTTGCTAAATCTACTGATTTAAAATAGTCTATAAGATATGAATTCATATTTTAAAACCCAAGGCCCCAAGGAGGGATAAATGGTTGCAATACGCAAAATACATTTGAGTGCTAGTGGCGATTTAGATATTCAAAGTTGGTTTGATTCTTTATCTCTTTCAAATAAGGACGCTTCTTTACATCTATCAGAAATTTGGTTTTTTCTATTATCTCTAGTACAACCAAAATTTAAGTTGAACTTTGCTCCGGAAGCATTATCGGATACTTCAATTTTGTATGATCAATCCCCATCTAAGCATCTTCTCCATCAATTGCTAATACTTAGAGGCTTAGAAATGGTTGAAATCCTTGCATCTTTAAATATGGACAAGGAAACTCTTGGGGCATCATTACTTTTCCCTTGGTTACAAGAAAAAGAGATATCTCCAGAGGCCATCGAAGAAAAATTTGGTCACAAAACTTTGCAACTCATCAATGGCGTGATTCAGATGAACAATATAAGGTTGCTTAAATCTGCTGAAATAGATCGAATGAAAAGTGCTCAAATTGATAATATGCGAAAAATGCTGCTATCGATGGTGGAAGATTTTAGATGTGTCGTAATTGCTTTAGCAGATAGAATTGTTCATTTGCGTGAGGTAAAAGATGCCCCTGAAGATGAGAGGGTACTGGCTGCTAAAGAGTGTAGTTCTATTTATGCACCTTTAGCCAATAGACTTGGTATTGGACAGTTAAAATGGGAATTAGAAGACTATTGCTTTCGATACTTACAACCTGCTAAATATAAACAGATAGCATCTTTGCTCCATGAAAGACGATTAGATAGAGAAGAGTACATAAAAGAATTTGTACTAAAACTTCATGCAGCAATGGTAAGTGAAAATATTAAAGCTGAAATTTATGGCCGTCCTAAGCACATCTATAGTATATGGAGAAAAATGCAGAAAAAACATGTGGATTTTGATGAGCTGTATGATGTTAGAGCGATTAGAATAGTTGTTGAGAGATTACAAGATTGTTATGCGGCATTAGGGGTAGTGCATACTCAATTTAAGCATTTACCTAAAGAATTTGATGACTATATTGCTAATCCAAAGCCTAATGGTTACCAATCAATTCATACAGTGGTACTAGGACCTGGCGGAAAAACATTAGAAATCCAAATAAGAACACGCCAGATGCATGAGGATGCTGAATTAGGTGTCGCAGCGCATTGGAAATATAAAGAGGGAGGCGGTTCAGCCCCAAAATCATCATTAGAAGAAAGAATCGATTGGTTACGCAAATTGCTTAACTGGCAAGAAGAGATGGTTGATACAGGGGATATGCTAGAAGAAGTAAGAAGCCAAGTTTTCGATGACAGAGTTTATGTTTTTACCCCTAAGGGTGATGTTATCGATTTGCCAGCAGGTTCGACCCCTTTGGATTTTGCTTATCATATACATAGTGATATAGGCCATCGCTGTATAGGTGCTAAAGTTGCCGGTCGAATTGTTCCTTTTACTTATCAATTACAGATGGGCGATCAAATTGATATCATTACTCAAAAAAATCCTAACCCAAGTAGAGATTGGTTAAATCCACATTTAGGATATATTACAACCTCTAGAGGCAGATCAAAAGTACAAAACTGGTTTAGAAAACAAGAAAAAGATAAAAATATTTTGTTGGGCAAACAAATTTTAGAGAATGAGTTACAACATTTGTCCTTAACGTTACGTGAGGTTGAAAAATCACTACTTAAAAAGTATAACTCCCCAAGTATGGATGAGTTTCTGGCGAGCCTTGGTGCTGGCGATGTTCGTTTGCAGCAAATGATAAATTTTATACAAAATCAATTTATAAAAGTTACAGCAAAAGAAGAGGATGAAGCAGCACTTAAAATTATTAACGAAACGGTTAACCAGAATAAGGCAAAATCAGAACCCAACAATGCAAAAAATAGTGGTTTGAATTCTGGTAGAGTAGTTATCGAAAATGTGGGTAATTTGCTTCACCATCTCGCAGGGTGTTGCCAACCTATCATCGGTGACTCTATCAGTGGGTTTATTACTCAGGGAAGAGGAATTTCAATTCATCGAACCGATTGTAATCAATTAGCTGAACTGCAATCTGTTCATCCTGAAAGGATTGTTGAAGCCAAATGGGGGGAAAGCTACTCCAGCGGACATAAATTAACCCTAAGAATATCCGCCTATGATAGGAGTGGTCTATTAAGAGACATAACAACTATTTTAGCGAATGAAAAAATAAATGTATTTAATTTTAAAAGCCATAGTGACTTAAAAACTCAAACTGCAACGATTGATATGCAAATTGAAATTTATAACTTAGATGTGTTATCAAGGGCAACAAATAAAATTAAACAAATTAATGATGTAATTGAAGTTAAAAGGCTATAGTACACTGAGCTTAAAACTACACAGAAGAGTATCATCACATTTAAAATTCAGCGCATGATATAAGTGATTTATTCATGCGCAGGATAATAACTAAAGAACGTCAGGAATATCAGCAAGTAATTCTTGCAACTCACCTTTTTGATACATTTCCACAAGAATATCACAGCCACCAACTAATTCGCCTTTTACCCATAATTGAGGGAAAGTTGGCCAGTTAGCATATTTTGGTAATTCCGACCTGATATCTGGGTGCTGTAAAATATCAACGTAAGCGAAAGGCTTTTTACAAGCACTTAAGACTTGTACTGCATGGGCTGAAAACCCACAACTGGGGAATTGAGGAGAACCTTTCATGTAAAGAATAACTTGGTTTTCGGTGATTTGTTGTTTAATTTTTTCAATGATTTCAGACATGTATTTTCCTGTTGTTGCTTTATGGTTTAAGAATGTAAAGAAAGATAATTACTAACATTTTAGCCGTTTTATAATGGCAGTAATTAAAATTGTAACTTAAATATCTGTTAAACAAAAGGGATAATTAGCTATTATTATGAATAGGCTTAAAACAAATAAAGTATATTAATTTTTTGAGTAAATATTTTTAGATGTTAAATAATCAAATCTTAAGGTAAATTTAAAAATATCTTGAAATTTAGAACTAATTTATTAATAATGTCTCATTGAAAGTAATTTAAAATATTCATTAGAGTTAACTATAACTTTTAAATTTAAAAGTTATAGTTAAGTTAAAAGTAAAGTTAAATTTAAAAGTGAGATGATGATGAGTGAAACATTAAAAAGTTTAAATAATATTCGTAGTCTCAGAGCGCAAGCAAGAGAATGTTCCTTAGAAACCTTAGAAGAAATTCTAGAAAAATTTCAAGTTATTGTGGAAGAAAAAAGAGAATATGAGGCTTTGATTAAAGCTGTGGAAATTGAAAGAGAGAATAAGAAGAGAAAACTTCTAGATATTATTACGAAAGAAGGATTTGACCCCGCAGATTTATTAGATTTGACTATTGATAATCCAAAGCAAGCACGTAAATCATCTAAAAGAGAGCCGAGACCTGCAAAGTATCAATATGAATTAGTATCAGGTAAAATCAAAACTTGGACAGGTCAAGGTCGAATGCCTAGCCCAATTAAAGATGCTATTGAAAATGAAGGTAAGAAATTAAGTGATTTCTTAATTTAAAAGTGTGATCAGTATAATTAAATTTTTGTAATTTAAGTTTTAATAATTGCATGGTTCTATTAATTTAAATATGTGTTAAATTTCCGTCTTTTATTTCTACATTAATCCCAATTGATTAATGTAGAAATACGTCAAGTATATTTAATATTTACTCCATAAATGTTTTAATTTTGTACATATTATCAAATAAAAAAGTCATCTATTACTCTAATTTAAAGTTATAGTTAATTATCTTGGTTAGTACATAGATTTTATATTACCAGTTATGCGTGTTTCAAGTAACTTGCAAATGGATTGAATATAATAAAGTTTTATATTTTGATAATTTACGATAAAAGCAACTGAGTAAATTAAGTAAGCTAAAAAAAAGATTTAAGAATATAAATTAAATATACTAAAATAGAATTATAAAAAACATTAGTGCAACATTTAGTAATAGAAATTAAATTATGATTGTTTTGCCGATTAATTTGTGTTTTTTTTATTTACCCCTCGAATAAAATTAGAACTGTACAAGCCCGGATGGCTTTAAAATTTCAGTTTTATAAACAAAGTCCCCTGATTCACCTAACTGTTACTAGATTTATTCATAGTGTAAGGCTGAGTCACATATCGTACCAATAAACACAGTTAAACCAAATTTTCCTTCTGGGTCCAATTCTTTTTGTATTTTTCTCAATATGATTAATACCAATTGGCATATCGGTATCATTGATAAAATATTCTACCGTTGGGTCATTTGTAAGTACTTAAGGTCATAAATTAATCAATTTGGGTTTATTTAGCTGTACAACCATATAA
>NZ_JBHLXE010000085.1:0-7121 GCF_042432445.1 Thorsellia kenyensis
AATGATTTAATATTAAAATGTGATAAATATCACAAAAAAACACCTAAATTAATCAATTTTTGAACAGCGGAATGTCAGATTGAATCCCATAGCATAGCAGCGCTCCCTCCAGGGAAATCACAACGAGCACTTCCCACATCAGGCATAAATAGACTATCCCCAACAAATATAGTATCAGCGATCTTATAGGCCATATCTGCAGGTGTGTGACCAGGCACACTTATGACCTCAAGTTCGAGTTCTCCGATCGTTATTTTTTCTCCATCTTTGAGTAAGTAATCAAATTGAGAACCATCCGGTAAAAATGCTTTTTCTAGATTGAAAACTTGCTTAAATATCTTTTGTACAGCTTTGATATTTTCACCAATTGCAATTTTTCCGCCTAAACGAGATTTTAAGTAAGAGGCAGCTGAAAGGTGATCTGCATGAGCATGAGTCTCTAGTATCCACTCTACAGTAAGTCGATTGTAATTAATAAATTCTATCACTTCATCGGCGTGCAATGTTGAAGTTCTACCAGATTTAGGATCGTAATCAAGTACAGAGTCGATAACTGCTGCGTTACCACCCTCTTTATCATAAACCACGTAACAAAAAGTTGAGGTGGTTTTATCCCAAAAAGGGTGTATTAGTGGAGTCTGCATATGTCCTCCTATAGTTTGGGTATGACAAATATTATGTTTACATTTAACATATAAGATAATTATAATATATAAAAAAGTAAAGTGAAATTTTTTATATTATACTTCTGCTTTTAAAAAAATAGAGGTTTCACTTTTTAGATATAGTTGATAAGTAAAAAAATTAGTTATTTTATGTAGAGGGAAATTATGCATAAAGATCGAATACACAAAGAAAAAGCAATGAAAACATTGAGTGAAGTCATGACCCCAGAACAAACAAAATTGCATGAGGCTGCAAGTTATGCGGTGGATGTTTTAAGGGCGCTAGCAAATCAAGATAGACTACTTATCCTTTGCTTTTTATCGCAAGGCGAAGCGAATGTAAGTAATTTGGAAAATAAGCTGGGAATCAGGCAACCGACACTGTCCCAACAATTAGGCATTTTACGTAAACAAAAATTAGTCGAAACGAGAAGAGAGGGTAAACAGATATTTTATCGGATAGATGATAAGAGAGTGCTGAGTTTATTACAAACAATGTACTCGTTATTTTGTCCAGAAGAGTTAAAAGAAGAATAAAGTGTTTATAATTAATCTAGTTGAATTGGTAAAAAAACGATTTGAAGGGTAAGACAAATATTAAATACAGAGAAGTGAATAAATTAAAATTTTACTAAATGAGGTGGAGTATGTGGATTGATTTTGATAGTTTTACCCCCATCGAGAGTTTGTTAGGTGGGCTATTAATTGGTATGGCGGCATTGATTCTTATTCTCTTTTGCGGCCGAGTGATGGGAGTAAGTGGTATTTTAGGGGGGCTTTTTCAAAAACATCAAGATAAACTGTGGCGATTAGCATTTTTAACAGGGGTATTTTTAGCGCCTTGGGCTTACCAATGGATAATGATGATTAAACCAGAAGCCGTCATCAATACATCATATGGAGCACTTATTGTGGCGGGGTTGCTAGTTGGTGTAGGTACAAGGCTTGGTTCGGGATGCACTAGTGGACATAGTGTATGTGGGCTATCAAGATTTTCTTTTCGTTCATTAATATATACATTGATATTTATGGCTATAGCAATGGGTACTGTATTTATCGTGAGTATATTTAAATAACTGTTGAGAGAGTAAAATGAACAAAGTATTTGCATTATTAAGTGGATTAGTATTTGGAATAGGACTTGTTATCAGTGGCATGGCTAATCCAGAAAAAGTGCTGAGTTTCTTATCGATTACCAATGATTGGGATCCTTCGTTGGCATTTGTGATGATTGGCGCAATAAGTGTCAGCATAATTGGGTTTATGATGGCAAAAAAAAGGAGAGTGAGTTATCTGAACCAAACTATTATTTTACCAACACAGACTCGTATTGATAACAAATTAGTCTTAGGAGCTGTTTTATTTGGTTTAGGCTGGGGAATTGCTGGTATATGCCCTGGACCTGGCTTAGTTCTTATTTCACTTGGTGAAATCAAAGGTTCCATATTTATGGCTGCAATGCTTCTAGGTATGATGCTATTTGAATTGGTTGCATCAAAGATTAAATCTTAGTCATTATTGTGTATTAGGTAGAGTAAAAATAAATGCAATTTTCTTTATTACTAACTTAAATGCGAGAATCGGGATATTGCTGTTTTACTCTATAGAAAAGGATAACTCTAAACCCGTTATTAAAAAATGGTTATTGTTTATGTACCGGTTGTAAAAAAGATGTGGACTTTATTTTGATCCTATATTTTAATGATAATGAGCTTGTAAAAGTAAAAGTAAAAGTAAAAGTAAAAAAGAAGTTCTTTAAATATGAAATATACTAGAGTAACTTCAAGTTGCAGGTGCAAATAGTATCCTAATGCCCCATTCAGAGCGCATTAAACATTACTAAAACCTGCATCTAGATTTCGATTGGATATAAACCCTTGTTAAATGATATGCTAATTATCATAAAGATAGGTAGTAAAACTATTTAAGTTACTTAAAATTAATAATATAGAGGCAGTTGCAAAATTTAGGAGATATAATAAATTAATTTGATTTTTTGAGGGGAGGTAGTTTGGTAAGTATTAGATTTCAAAGAAATTTATGGTATAATGTATTCATCAAAAAAACAAAAGGAATCTAACTTATGACTAATAAACAATTCAAATATTTTTAATCAATTAAATGTTTAAGTTCAAGATTCTATATTTCCTTTTCTTGAAAGTCAAGGTATTGTTTTAACTGATAAACTATGTGAAGTGGTCAATGCTATTGAGATATCTGAACTTGATAAGTTTGTTGTGAATTGCTCAAAGAGCCATTTAGGTAGACCGGCTACAAAACGTGTCTATTTTGCAAGAGCTTTTATTTCCAAAGCGGTGTTGAATTTAGGGACCACAAATCATTTAATTAAGCGTCTTACTTATGATCAAACTTCGAGGCGTATCTGTGGTTTTTCTATTACTGATCGACTACCTAACAAGTCTAGTTTTTCAAGGGCCTTTAAGAAGTTCTCATACTATAAGCTTCCTGAAATTGTGCATAAATCCTTTGTCCAAAAACATTTATCTGAGATGTTATTTGAGACAGTAAGTCATGATGTAACAGCAATAGAATCTACAGAGAAAGTAAAAACAATAAAAAACGATGAAAACGAAAACTCAACTACTGATACACAACCTGAAAATAAAAAAGCTCAGCAACCTCCCAAATAGAGAGGGTGCTCGACAAAAGAAGAACAAGCACTAAAGAAGGCCTAGCAGGAACAAGAAGAAAAAAATTAACATTCATCGGTTCACAGCGCACTAAAAATGCAGCAGATAACCTCCATGCATTAGCTAAACCTGTTTCCTGCAGTTCTAAATTAAGCAGCAAGGCTATAACTCCACAAGGGTTGATTATAAATTGCATATATCCTCGGTTCCAGGGGATATTCCAGTGAGTTGTATTTTGACATCTGCATCAGTTCAAGATAGCCAAATTGTGGTACCTTTGATGCAAGAAACGACTCAAAGAGTCAATTATTGCTATGATTTGGCTTACGCTGGATATTCTAGTCAAGAGTTACGAGAGACATCAATTGCTTTTGGCCATATTCCTTTAATAGATCATAACCCTAGGTGTGGAGAAAAAAGAACTTTGAAGAGTTCGAAGCAATAAAATACAACGCAAGGAGCTGCGTAGAAAGGATTAATAGCCATTTAAAAGACTATCATGGAAGAAGAAATATTTGGGTTAAAGGCCACGCTAAAGTGATGACTTATCTTATGTTTGGAATACTAGGAATAACGATCGAACAAACTCTTAGATTGTACTGAATTGGTTAGTCAAACAACTAAAGTTTGAAACTGAAATTATGCATATTAGAATATGAGGCATAGCTAATAGATTAAATATGATGAAGCAGGTTGTTTTTTAACCTAAACACCAAAAATATCGCGATCTCCGCTTTGCTGTGATGTGGAAATTTAGAATGTTGCGAGATTTTTGAATTTTGCAACTATCTCTATATTACTAAATCAAGAAGTTTATTAAGCTTTTCATCTAGTTAACTTTTGAATTAACAGTCATGGACTTAAAACTTTTAGCGTTTCAATTTAGGTGTAAAAAGAAAATACTTTAATACAGAAATAATTTCGTTAGATAAATTATCATAGATGATTTTCAAGAAATCCATAAAAATTTACAACTATTTAAACTACTTTTTGGAGAGGAATAGATCAACTACACGAGACTTAAATTTTAGAAAAAATATAAGGCTAGGCTTTTACTTTATAAATCCAAATTGTGTATCCATTGGAAATAGAATAGCTTTCACTTAAATCAACAAAAAAATCGAAACACAACAAGAGCTACCTCTTTAGGTTATGTGATGAATATTATAAAAGCCATTAAAAATTTAAAAGATGATTACAAAAAAGTTTGCAATCGTATATCAAAAATAGACGCAGATTTTTGTTATGATAAAAATATATATGTTTCTGTTGTTTGTGCAGAAGATGTGGATTTTATGAAGCATAAAGGGATAAGTTTTAAATCATTAGTTAGGGCATTAATAAAAAAACATGGTGGAGCCAGTACTATAACAATGCAGACGGTAAGAGTAATTACGGGTAGGTATGAAATTGACTTTAAAAGAAAGATAAGAGAGATTTTATTATCTTTCTTAATTGAGTTGCATTATGATAAAATATCTATAATAAATTCTTATTTAAAATACTCTTTTTTTGGTTCAGGAATGAATGGTATTGAAGAAATTTTGAGTGTATTTTTCCCAAATAAAAAAAAATTAACACAAATCGATTGTATATTCATTGCTTCTTTATTAAAGAGACCTGCACCAAAACAAATCAATATTTGTTGGGCTTATAAATTAAATCACAGAATTATATATGTAGAAAATAAAGTTAATAATAAAGGGTGTAAAATATTAAAACAAATTGAAAGCTATATAAGCAAAAAAAACAAAAAATAATTTTAATATGCTTTTTAAAAATTTCACAAATAAAATTGTTAATTTTTTTATAGTAATTGGATAATAATCGATTTTTTCAATTATAAGATCCCACTTTTCATTGATATTATTATTAATTAATGAAATCAGTCGGTATGATGAATTTTGCAAGTTTTTTAACTGTGATTCCATCTTATCTATTTCATTGTTTTTAGCACATTCAAGGTTATCAACATTATTGGCTAAAAAGTTATGAATTGACCTTAAATTTGTTTGTATTTTTTCAATTTTAGGTAGACTATTAGTAAGGATTTCCTTTCTTTTTATTTGTGTCGATAAATAGTCATATGATGAATTCCACTCTTTAATTATCGTTCTATATTCTTCCCTAAAAGTTTCACTAACATTTTGTTTTTTTGCTCTAGCGGATTTTAAATTATTTAAATACGTTCTAGTATAATAAATTCTAGTTAATAATTTTTTTTCAAAATCATCAACTATCAATTTTGCATCATGAATTTCTTTTTCTGTTTTTTTTATTTTAAGATCACTTTTTGAGCGTCTTTTTGTTAATAGATGACCTACAACAGCCCCTAAAAAAAGTATAATAATCTGTACTATAAATTCCATTATTAAAATTCTCTTTTATTGTATAAGCATTTTAGACAGCTACCTTTCTTCGCATTTTCGGAAAGGCATTTTAAGTATTATTCTAATCTAAACAGTTATTTTCCATTCACTTTAAACAAACTCTATATAGACTATTCAATTCCTAAATACTCTTACTTTCATCTTTAACTCTTTTTATTATCGCACGACTAATAATTTTTCCGTTTTAAATCGATATTTTTTTGTTATCTTAGTCCTCTGTCTAGGTGAATAATGATGTATCATCGTAACTAATAGGTTCAATCTTAGCAACTCCTTAATTTATTAAAGGCGCGCACATATATATCGCTTTCCAATGTGTGCATTTTGCTTCTCGAAACTAAAATACCAAAAAAGATTCCTATTTATCATCTGAGCGTAAAAATTATCAGTCGTTCAGTGATAGCCATAACCTGTAATACAGGATTAACTCAGCGCTACACTAAGAGAAAAAAATTGTTATCAATGAGAATATTGCGGCTAAACAGGATCCTAATTGGGTGCAAGATATGGAAAACATTTTAGGTTTTCCCTTCAATTTGATAATCCGCTTCGATGAATGAATAACTCGGGCGCTTGAGAGTGAAAAATCAATATCTAAGCATAATCCTTCACGATTAAAATCATCAATTACATCAAATATTCTTATTATTTTATCCGGCGATAAAGCATTTGACATGAAGTCCACAGACCACATTCTATTGGGCTGTTCTGGCATAGCAAAAACTTCAGGATTACCACGCTTAGGGTTCTAAGGTCTACCTTTGACATTGCCTAAATAGTCAAAACGGAATTTAAATCCCCATAACTTATGTTCATCAATAAGCTGAAGTAATTCTTCGGCCACCTGAACATTTTCATAAGATAATTTGACTGTATAGCGATAAGATGCTTGACTAATCCCCAAAAGTACACACTAAACGAATAGTAAGACCTAAGTGCTCAACACTCTCTTTTGCCATCATCTTTTTATCTGATGACTTTGCCATTTTCATTTTCTTCTTCAAACTCTTTAAGCCTTTTCATAATTGGCATATCTATGCCATTAAATGTTAAACCCCACTTATAAAAAGAAGCTGAACTGATGACATGTTCATTGCAGATATTTTGAACTGAAACACTTGCGGAACTTGTCAAGATAGTTGTTAGTTATTTATAATTTTTACATACTAAGCTACACCATTTGTTTTTTCCTTTTTAGGCATTTCATTAAGCGTCACTTTAGTTATTGGACTCCAATCACGTATATGCCCTTTAGCCCATCTATTAGGATGGCTTTCTTTCTTGCTGTTCATTACCTCTTGTCTTTTCTGTAATTTAGCCACATCCTTACCTGCGCGTTTATCAGCAGGGGTAATAATGCGTTATATTTTAAGGTTTTAAATAACGATTCTGACATGGGATTATCATTACTTACC
>NZ_JBHLXE010000086.1:0-5321 GCF_042432445.1 Thorsellia kenyensis
GTTGAAACTATGCTTATTTTAGTGAATTTATAGGCTTACTCTAGATGCGTTCCTCGGATGCTTACAATACAAGTCATAACAGGTCTTTTAATACTACATGCCGTTTTCTTTCATCTCTAGATATCTTTGCATCCATCTTAGCACGCAACGCATCACGTCTTGCTAAAAATGCGGTACGTTTTGCTTTATTTGGAATTCGAAATGTACTTAATAACGATTTTGGATTGGTTGATGCACTTAGATTAAAAGCATCTTTTGGATTAACTACGCATTCCTCCTCAACCTCAGTACTCCACTTAGGTACCTTGCACGTCAACATCACAAGGTAACGGATAAGCGCCAATAGAATTCCAAGAGGAAAAGTGAATAATAAAACTTGCCAACATCCACCTACAATTTTTGACCAGTGGTATAAACCATAAACAAAGCCTTCTTTACGTCCTTCGAGTGGCGGACATACACGCATAACAGCAACGTTATCCACAATATCACCATTCATATAGTTACACAAAAAATTCCAATACATATTTAAGGGTTCAGAAGATCCTCTAGCAGAGGTTTCAATTGGTAAAGTAAACGTATATAACACTGTGCTATCATCATCAGATAAAACATGACAAAAGATATAGTTATCATTAAATATACCTTTTATATCCGTTCTTACAGTAAAAAAGAGTTTTTCCCATTCAACGATTCTAATTTTACCGTCATAGCCAAAAATATAGACTCGTCGATTTTTTCTATTAAAGCGAATGGGATAGTGTGTCCACTTAAAAAACTCCGTTAAAAGCATATAGATCACAGAGATTAACCATACCAATGAGAGTAACAACATACCAATTGTAGCCAATATTCCTTCAAAATCATTTATTTGTGGGTCAATAAAAACAACCAGTGCAATAAAACATAATGGAGGTGGTAAGAACAAAAGCAAAGCCATCGAAGGAAATCCTTTCCAAATGTAATGCCGATCAACTACCTCCAAATAGGTAGAATTTAATCGAATTACACCATTACAACCATTTGCAATCAGATCACTAAAAGGTTGGTCTTGCCATTTCGATTGATTTAATTTGCCCGCCTTTTCATTCTTACTTAATGGGCGATTGACTTTATATTTGGGGCTTAAGCCATATAGTTTCATACAGTTTCCTCGATAAGCTGGTTAAAAGCGGCTTGTTCTTGTTCAAATGTATTAAATGGAATTAAACTCGTATCATTGAGTTTACCCCACATGCATCGTTGTAACCATTTCTGAAGTTCATTATCAGTGAAAGTGGCAATTAAGAATTGTGAAACAAAATAAGCAATCGACGCAATGACTATAAGAACTGGATGCCAGAGGCCAAGTACTCCCAACCCAGTTAAAACAAACATTGAACCAGCAGAAACTCCATATAAAATAGCCATCCCTTTATTCCCTTTTGACCATTCATCGAAAAAGTGTTTCAAATCGTAGCTTATCGAAATGACACCTGCAACTAAAATAAATCCCCTGCCTGCCATTACAAGGCTTAGAAACCAGCTGTTTCCTGCAATTGCTTTAAGGCTTGAAAATGTATTAACCGCACTTTCAAATCCAGCCAGAATTGTACCACCCAGAGCAAAGGCACCACTAGCCCAACGAAGAGTAGTTTCATTGCTTGCATCTGTAGCAAAGGCAGATTCGGCAGTACGAAATAAAATAGCAGCTTGAATAATCGCAGATATGCCGTTGACTTTAACATTAAATAGCGCATTTTTATATTCTATTCTTATTTTTTGCTTCTCTACAACTTCTTTTGAACTTACTTGTAATGCCTGACGAAAGATATCTAAACGTTCTTTTTTAGGCAAATGATTAATGGAACCTTCTATGGTTGGATCTATGTAAAGATAGGTTGTAAAAATCCCCCGACCATTCTTACCTTTTTTAGATATATTATTATCTTTAAGAAATTTTCTGGCTATTTTTTTAGCTTCACTTAGAGAATATTTACCTTCCTCTTGAATTATCTGCGCTGCTTTTTCTTTAATAATTTCAAGAAGCTCATCGTAGCTAGCTTCTATATGTACTGGGATCAATTTTTGAGTGGCAATTGCAGTCGCAAATACGACTGCACGATTTGGAATATTAGAAACTGTTGGTTGTGAATAAAATTTCATTAATGGGGCGCTCAAGGCGTATGCAACATCATCCATAGCTTGCACTACAAGGCCCGGCTTAATTTCATTAATTTTTCCGATTGTTTCGACTACATATTGCCATGGTAACACACTAAAATCGGGTGGAGGTGCTTGTTGTGCCTTACGCGAGATGCTCACTAATCCATCTGTATTTTCATTAATGTATGCTTCCTCTAGAAGATCTTCGATTAATTTCTGATTTAAATAATATGTTCTGACAAAATAATGTTTTTCCTCTAGTTTTTTAACTTTTAGCATCTCGATACATTCATCAAGGATAATTTTATGTACTAACATGGGTAAAAATGCGCTGATCACCATTTGAGAAAATGACGTACCACTTTTTATATTCTGATCATCAAAATTACTAATAAAGTAATTAATAGTTTGTTCATGAAATATCAATACTTTAAATGAGTCAATTAAGGGCTCAATAACTTCTTTTTCAAGTTTTTCAACCAATTTATTAACCGTCTGATTAAATGCCTGTTGTTGCTCACCATCGATGTATTTATCATAAGTCGCCCAAGTGTTTAGAGCTTTTTTCATCGCTTCATCTTCATATTGTTCTTTTGTAGATTCTCTGACATAGGGCATTGCATTGGCCATATCTGATGCGCCAATATGTGATTGGCTCATATATGATGCTAATGCTATCTTGTTCGTAATCTTCTCCTCCATTATAGCGTCAAATTCCTGCTTAATTACGTTTTCTTTTACTAAATTAAGTGTCGAGTTTAGCCAAATTCCACGTTCATATTTTGGATTGCTGAAAATTTCATTTTTAGGAAAATCATCGCAAAGTTTGCCGATATCTTCCATAATTGCTACGGGATCATTCAATACTATGATTAGGGGTTTGATTTTGCCTGACACAGCTTGAGCTTCTTGGATCAATGCATCTGGATTTTTATCTCCCTTCAAAGAAAAGAATTCATCAGCAATTTCCTGAACTTCTGAAAACAAGAATTTTGGAATCAAGAACGGAGTGTTTTTTAAATCAAAAAAATTATATACCAATTTATCTTTATCTGATTGCGGTATGTTGTACTCAATAATGGTTTCCTTTAATTGTTCCAATAAATAGCAATTATCTTCAGTTTGTTTCTCGACCCATTTTTTCATGTCAAACTTTTGCATATATTTGTTACGATAATTTGGATACTCATGCCGCTTACGGACTACATCAGTCCATTCTACTTTAGCCCATGCAAACCAAAATACACTGTTAAATAAAAGATTATTGAAATAGGGTAAGGTAATAAAAGATGCGCGAGCTAGCTCATTAGCTTCTCTAGCACAGGGTTTTATTTCACCTTTCATTACAGCTTGATCCGCACTAACACCCGAAATTAATGGGTAATAATAGCCATCTGGTGTGGCATAAAAATCTAACCACTCTTCAGTTTGTTCGTTATAGACGTATAAGTAACCACTTCTTAACTCACTCCCGACATAACTAGTTTGTTTAGTCGCAGCTACTGGTACGCTTATCGTATCTGGTAAATTACACTTATAATTATTAGCAATTTCATCTTTGATAATACGGGGACGCACAGGTAATATTGCTAGTCCTTCTCGATGACAAAATGTACAGCTATTTTTTTCAGACATAATTAGTTGTTTCTCTATTGGTTGGGATGGAGTGTTTTGATAATGCGTCTAATATGTTGGCTAAAATACCGAGGTTCATTTCTTCCATGAGACAACAAGTTTAGTACCATTTGATGCTGTAAAATGGATTCTCCATAACGTATGCGATAATAAGCTATCGCCTGTAAATCTTCTGGGTGAGTCAGATCATATCGACTCATCACAAATACTAAGGTTTGAAACAGAGTTAAACAGACCTCTTCACGAGTGAACGCAATTCCCTCTCGGTATAACTTACCTAATACAAGATTGATAATACCAATCAAGGGTAATGCTTGTCTTAGTGCTGAATCCAGCATTGTTGTGCGCATTTTTGGCAAAGCTTGAGTTTTCCATATTCCATCTAAATAGTAGGTAATTGATGCAACCTCTTCACAAAAAATCCTAGCAGGATGTGGCAAATCAGCTATAACTGAAAATGGTACGATGACCCGAGGATCATAAAACCGCAAAATCATTTCTGTTCTGACAACAGGATAAAACAGTGAGCGGTGTAACCGGTCATGGATTAATTTAACAGGATAATGCTTCTGCACATCAAATAAAAAATAGCATTCAGGATGAATTTCCTTACCTAATGGATAAGATCTCAGCATTTGCCAAACCCGCTCATTCTCCTGATAACTCAATTGGTGAGTATCTATCAGGTAAGGGTATAAATGCATTTGAGGAGCTAATTGGTTTATGCCGAGTGGTAAAATAGCAACCCCATCATTTTTAAATGCCAATGCTTCAATTAAGTCTTGAGAAACAAGTGCAAAACGATGGTTAACTAAATGATCTGTTGGTAGGTATATTATCGTCATTATGTGCAAGCGTCCTTATCTTAATGGCATTGATGCTGAACCAGAATTAGCTGATGAAGCCGATAATTGTTCGCATAATGTAAATCCTGGCATGGGTAAATTCTGTGAGCTAGGGCCATCTTTGATGACTTTTGCGCTTTTTATATGAAAATTTCCATCAGTGCCATGCTCGATTTTACCTTCTTCAAACGTCACATAAGAACCACCACACATTAAGGTAATTTTTTTCTTTGCAGTGATTAGAATTTCATCCTCTGTACTCGTGATAGTGATCCCTTTTACTGCTGTTATTTCCATGGCATCACTCTGTGCTTGAATTTGCATTTTACCTGCTGCTGCAACTAATTTCATACCCATTTCATGGGCAAAAATTGTAACTGCTTTTTTCGCCATTAGTGCTATTTTTCCTAGTACGGAAAGCTCAGAAGACCCCCCAGCCGTTGCAATTAAATTGCCATTGGCACTTTGTTGGATATGATTTGGTGTGGATAATGCAATACCATTTACACCGCCTGCTAGGATAATAGGCTGAGCTAAGTCAATAATATTATTTTCCAAAAATGCAGATTGTTTTTCCACCTCCAGTTTGCTAAGTTCAGATTTTTCGCCTATTGTCGAAAGGGATTCAGCGTAAGCATCCGACAAACACATGTCGTTCATTCGATTTCGTCAAGTATAATAGGCATTATTGAGGCT
>NZ_JBHLXE010000087.1:0-45082 GCF_042432445.1 Thorsellia kenyensis
CACGTTGTTTAACGCTTAAATCCCCTGACGTATTGTCAGTTAATTTGCCTTCTGGGATTTCTAAGGCAAAGTCTGCCTTGCCGTTACCATCCGTTGGGCCATAGCTCAGTGGGTACTCGCCCTCTTTAGGATCGGTACTGAACACTAACTCTTCACCATTTGGTAAGGTCACCACAACATCTTGACCCGCTTCGCCTTTACCCGTGATGGTTGGCGTCGTCGTATTCAAGCCATCTGTGTCTGGATTGTACCCTTCGATGTTCAAGTTTTCGATTGAACCTGGGCTACTAGTGTCAACGATAAAGTTCCACTCTTTTGATTTAGGGCCCTCATTTCCATATTGACTTAGTACCGCTACCTCAAATTTATGTTCTCCGTCTTCTAAATTTTCATCAGGTGTATAACTCCAGCTTCCATCTATTACTGGAACAATAGCAACTTCTTCGCCATCTAAGTAAACTTTAATTGTTTTTGCACCTAAAGGAGCTTTTCCTGTGAAAGTAGGCTTATTATCATTAGTTGTTTCACCTCTAGCGATAAATTCTTTATAATTTAAATCGCTATTTTCTTGTCCGAGCGTCTGTACATCATCAATTAGAAAAAGTAAACCATCATCATTTTCAGGCCATGGCGTAGTATTAAGCGTTGGATCATAATTAATGATTAATTCAGGACTAGGAGTTGACTCATCATTAACCATATCGACTGTTGTTACAGTGTATTTATTTTCGCCAATATAAGGGTTGACCGCAACAAGCTCCCAACTTCCATCAGATTTTACGATTGTCGTTCCAACTAATTTACCAAAATTATACAAATTTACAGTATAACCTGGCTCTCCCGTTCCTTTGATATAAGGCGCTGGATCATTATGTATTTTACCTTCACGACTAAGCACATCTTGTTGAACAGAACCTACAGTATCGAGTATTTCTGTTATTATTGGAGCATCAGGTAAAGCAACAAGTACTTTTAAAGAGAAGGTTTCTTCTTTAGCAGAAAGTAGCTCATCAGTATCAATATCACGATTTGCACCTACGATTCTAGCTTTAAATATATAATCCCCATCATTTAATGGTGACAATACTTTAAATGACCAGTGACCCGAGTCATCAACAACAGCGGTCCCTTTTTGGTCATTGACCGTTATCTCAATAATAGCACCCACAGGTCCAATTCCTTTTATTGTAGGTAAATTATCATTTATATAGGTATTTTCACCTGCAATCTTTAAGCTACCGTTTTTAGAGTATTCGGCACTTGTGATGACTAAATTACCTGGGATACTATCTACATTAACAATAAAAGGTTCGCTTGGTTGACTTTTATTTCCAACTTTATTAAGTTGTACCATGGTGATCGAATGTAGCCCATTAGCTAATTGATTAGGAGGAACGAAGATCCATTCTCCTTGATTATTCGTTTTTGTCGTCCCGATTAACAATCCATTATCATAGATTTCTATAGTTGAGTTGGCTAACCCTTTTCCTTTTAGTATTGGCAGCGTATCATCCGTCGTGCTTTGATTAACAAGGACATCTTTTTCTGCACCTTGATGATCTAAGACTTCGATTAATTCAGGCGCAGCAGGTTCGCTACGATTGAGCTTGATTTCCCAATCAGCCGTTTCCCATATTCCACCTGTTGAATCCGGCATTGACGCAGAAATTTTGTACACACCATCTTCTGCGGCACTTGAGAATGTTGAAAAACTTCTAGCCTGACCATTACTTAAGCTATCTAAATTCAACTCATATTCCCAATACCCTTTTTCATTAGACGTGGTAGTACCCACTACACGGCCGTCAACCATGATGTTAACCGTTGTATTAGGCTCTGCACTTCCCCTGACAAGAAGTTGATTTTGATTCGTCTCATCTTCAGGGTTTACCATACTGTAATTATCACCTATTTCAAGCACAGATAAGAGAGCGACTTGAGAAGGCAGTGCTCCTGTAAATTCAAATGAATAAGTGGGCGCATCTTGAACAGCCAATTCATAACCTGCTGCTGTCACAGGTACTACGTGTAATGTATTTGCCCCTGAAAGATATTGCTTAGGAGGATCAAATTGCCATACGCCATCCTCATCCACAGGAACTTGTGCTAAAAATGTTAATTGACCAAAAGGATCTGTCAGATATATTTTAATGCTTTGTATTGATGGCTCAGCTTTACCGCTAAGTACTGGAGTTGCATCATCTGTTGTACTGCCATTATTTATAGCGCCTAAAATAGTTCCTTGATCAGCTGTTAATGTCAATTCAGATACCATTGGATTTGATGCACTAGGCAGGTTTGTATCAACGGTAAACTCAACACTTGACTTTTCGCCAATGTTACCTGCACGATTTATAGGTGCAACCTCAATTTGATTGTCACCGTCATTTAATTTATCATCTATTTGATAGGTCCAATTGCCATTCTTATTGGTATCAACCCTTGCAACTTCTTTTCCATTAATAAATATAGCTATCTGACTAACACCTGCTGGTGCAGTTCCAGAAAGTGTTGGTTGATTGTCATCTGTGACATCACCATTATTTATTTCTTTACTCCCAATTAATTCATCTTCATTTGCATCATCAATAATTTTCCAACTATCTGGTGATAAAGCTTCAGGTGCTGGGCTTGTATCAACTTTCACATTGAAAGGAGGTGTATGATCACTTTCATTACCCGCTTTATCTGTGACGGTAAATGTAATAGTGTTATCACCATCCTTTAATGCAGCTGATGGAGGCAATTCAAAAGTCCAATTTCCCTGACTATCAACCGTTGGCTGACTCTCTTGCGCATTAAACGTTTGTTTTTCTCCATTAATATATACATTAACAATACCATCGGGTTCACCTTTACCTGTGAATGTAGGGCGGGTATCATCAGTGACATCTCCATCATTTAGATTCCCTTGATAATCGCCTATATTATCTAATGCAAACTGGTCGACTTCTGGGCTATTGGGAGCTGTTTTATCAACAAATAGAGGAATGTCCGTTCCTGGCCCTTTATTGCCATAACTATCTTTTGGCGTCACGGTAATATTCACATCACCTTCTGGCAGGTCATAATCAGGTGGAAGATTAATTTCAAACGTTCCATCAGGGTTAAATTTCCCTGGTAATTCCCCTGGACCTGGATTAGGCGAAAACACAAAAGTGTCATCTGCTTTTCCATCACCATTGGTATCAACATCAACGATAATGCTATCATCAGGATCACCTTTACCTTTTATTGTGGGCGTCCCTTTTCCAAAAGTACCATCCGGCTTTCTTCCATCTATAATTATATTTTCTAATTGGCCTGGAGGTGTTACATATACATCACCTATGCTTTTAGTATCACTGAATATTTCACCCCCTGCGATAATTGCACCGATTCCTACAATAGCAGCTAATAAAATAGCACCTGAAGAATCAAAATCAAATTCATCAAATACAGCAGTGTCAACTTCAAACTGTTGCCCTGTAAAATCAATTGAAACTGATTCACCATCTGACAGTGTTAATAAAGATTGTGTTTCTTCATTAATAGCATTTAGTGTATCATCGCCTGTCACAGCAGTTATTTTTATTGTTCCGTCTGTTAAGTAAAATCCTTTTAATACTAATACTTCAAGAGGATTTTCACTCAAAATAATTTCTAAATCATCACCTTTTCTAACCACTTCAAATTTTTCTTTACCGATAAAGGTATTTTTTTTCGCATGACGAATAATGACAACATCTTGATTAGTAACATTGATTTCAGTCTTGCCTTTTATTGTTCTAACATTAGCAGTCTTGTTAGCAGTATTTGTTAAAATCACTTTAAAATTTGGCATATATTTTCCTTTTTTGTTTTAAGTTATTTTTATTAAAGTTTGAATTCTCTTTTTAGTATTTCTTTGTTATTTAATGAAAACACCTAATTCACTTAATATATCAGTTTCAAGAAGTATCCTCTCCTTTTGAGGGCTATCGCTTATGAATATACTTTTTAGCCAATAGTCATAGATTAAATTTATTATAACGCTGAAAACCTTAGTTTTATAATAAAATACAGTTTTATGAGAATTTACATGGTTTTTTCAAAAATTAGGTGGGAAACTATGGCTTCCCTCCAATTCAATCCGTGAGTCTCATCAGTTCAAGTGAAACTCTATGAGCTAAAAAAATCATCATTAGCCTTAATTACGTGATCTAAGAACAAGCATCTTCTCACAAAAAATAGCTTTTTGTTACTCTTACCATCTTTATAATTAACATACTAAATAATTACTAATTCAAGTACCACTTAATTTATAAAAAATCACAATTAAACTTTTAAATCTTACATAATTTACTATTAGTTAACAAAAAACTACATTTTTACGAATTAAGCGATATTTATTTAGCCATTAACAATCTATTTTGGGGTTGCACGTATTATATTACACTAGCATCTTACGCTTACCGCCGACTTTATGATAATGCCAAAAAAAAGAGAGTTGTTTGTATAGCTTGCCACCTCTTTCTTTATCTAGCTTTATGCATCGATATAAGGTAGGAACGCTGACTGTTAAATGAGAACTTTTGAAAGCTAAACCACTCGACATATTATGTAAACTATGGGTTGTAGGAGATTTAAATTGCTCTTTAATATAATCCATCTGTTCATCAGTGATTTTAATCGCTTTGAAGGCCTTGGATTTACGAGTAACACATAATTGGTGAGTCTTTTGGGGAATATATTTGGATCTATTTGAATTGCGATTTAGCTCACGGCATATAGTTGATGCATTAACACCAATAGTTTTTGCTATTTTACACATTGCTTGACCTTGATCCCTCAATACTGAAATTTGAAACTGCTGTCCTTCAATCAGTTGTTAGTATAATTTCATCTTTTTTGGCATAGTGCTCTCATGTAAAAGTCAGCGTTCCTAACGGAACTTGTCAAGATAGCTGACGCCTCTCACATTACAAATCGCATAGAGATATTTACTCGACCAAAGATTGTAGCGGACCGTCCCAGGTTCTGCCTCTCAATAAAGCACTTAAAAATCAACGGCATAAAAAATGATCTTTTTTTGCTTGTTGTACTGATTTTACCTTAATTTATTACAAACAATATAGTCAATTGTCTTAAATAAATACTTTGCTTCGATCAGGTCTCCTACAATGACTGCTAGTTAAGTATACGAATGTTTAATTAATGATTTTTATCAAAAATAAACACATCTCACCTAAAACAAACCTTGACTCAGCCTATTTGTTTTGCTTATTTTTCGCTATAACGTATTCTTGAGTTTTAAACTCCTATGAAAATGAATTAATCGTTCTAACGTAATCCTCCCCTTCCATAAGATTTTCCAACCAACAATGCCTGTTCTCTTGGTGTCTTTCCAATAGACTAATTTTCCTACTGAAAGTGCACTCAAAACTTTTGATAAAGATGTTGCAAAAGGCAAGGTGCTTGAGGAGAAAAAACTTAGTAGCCTCATGAAGAAAAACTTCTCATGTGAGCACGATCCCTTGTCTCGCTTAGAAGAGTTCAAACGTGAGTTAAAATACACTGAAATCACAGATTACCAAATCAATTCATTCGCTCAATATTCAGGTCGTGGAGCACCTAAAAAGGATGCTGAGCCCGTCGGTTATAAGTACACGATTACAGCGAATATAGAGATTTGTGAAGCAAAGCTAGAGGAAGCTAAACTCAAATTAGGCATATTCATCTTAAGTACGAATGATATTAATAATACGCCAGATATGCATAAATTATTAAGCTTATATAAATCCCAGCAGAGAGTCGAGAGAGAGTTCAGATTCTTAAAAGATCCTTCATTCATGACCTCATCATTTTTTGTTGAAAAACCAAGCCGCATAGAAGCGTTATTATTTTTAATGGCCGCAGCACTGATGATTTATGCTGGTCTAGAGCATCAAATCAGAACGACACTCAAAGAGAATAAGAAAACCGTCACGAATAGTGTGAAAAAACAAACCGATAATCCAACGTTGAAATGGTTGTTTTTGAAATTCACTAAGATTAAATGTTTGATAGTGGACAAAACAACTGTGTATATCAAGGGTATTGATTAAGAACATAGACATATAATTAGACTGCTAGGAGAACCCTACAAGTTAATATATAGGGAGATTAAAAAATAACCATTTTTAACCTGAGAAATAATTATAAAATATAGTGCGGAAAGACAGTTCTCATCCATGTAAGCTCTATCAAAGTTCATATCGCTATAAATGACAAAGCCCCAGCGTTAGCATGGGGCTTAATAAATGTTATGGTGCAACTTTGCAAACAATGAAATAACCGCATGAACACCAAGAATAAATAAATAATACAATAATTTGCTAATTCATGTCAAGCCTTGAATGAATTTAGCGATGAAATGCCTGCTTCAAGTACATCAGCCGCTGAACATTCAAATTTTTCAAGAATTTTATTAAACTCTTGAAGTCTATGGTCATCCAAAAAATGAATTACTGCATTTTTAGGGATAGTTCCATCTTTAATAGTTTCAAGCTGTTCAATATTACCGCAGTCTTCAACACATTGGTTATTAGATTTAATTCTTTCTATTTCACTCAAAATCCAAGATGTCTCACAACTAAATGGTTGTGTTGGCGTCACTTTGTACTGCCTATTTTTAGTAGGACAAATATTATGCAATGGATCTAATAGTACTATTTGAAAACAATCCAGATGGTCAAAAAAACCAACTACTCGACCTAAACTAGCTGAAATTGCTAATTGAAAGAAAGGATATTCATCGTTATTTTCAATAATCTCATTAGGGATCCAATCAAACTCGTTTCGCTTGATTGGGATCCCTGGTTGTTCCCAAATGATTTGATGAATATGATGAGCATCCCTAAACCTATGATCCTCCTTAAAAGAGGCAGTTTTTTTACCAGAATAAGCTTTGAGCGCATTTAATAATGAAATGAACCACTTCTTATCCACCGATGCTGACCCAAAACCAAAATACTCTAACTGTTTCCAGTATTTTAATGAGTATGTAAACTCTTTATTTTCAATGAATTCAACTATTTTAGGTGAAATATCAATGTTAGGTTGCTTACCCGTCCTTATACTTTTTTTTCCCATAAATTATGAATCCAACCTCGCAGAATAATATTTCATCATCTCATCATTATCGATAATATTTTCACTGCGAGCCATTGGATTGACACCTTTTCTAGCATTAATCCAAGGTTGTTCTTTATGTGACATTTCTTCTAACTGCACGCCACTAAATTTTGCATATGAGCCAAGCACGTTATTAATATGATCTATGTCTTCTTCCTTTAATGAAGCAAGATTAAACTCAGGTCTAATATCGTTGATTGTTATATCAGAATAAAGTGATTTTTCGTCTTTAAATCTATCAAAAATTTCTTTAGATACGGGGCCATGTACCCATGCCTGAAAATTACTACTAAACATCGGTCTCTTTTCAAAAACAAGATGCCAAGCTTGAATGTAATATAAAAGTTTTTGAAGCTTCAAATTACTTAAGCTCTCACCTGCATTGTCTATTTTAAAAATCACATAATCACATGCGTCATGTATATCCATAATTTATTCCCTTCCATAGTAAAAACATTTAGTATCATTCAGCTGATTTGCTAATTCATGTCAAGCCTTGAATGAATTTAGCGATGAAATGCCTGCTTCAAGTACATCAGCTGCTGAACATTCAAATTTTTTAAGCACTTTATTAAATTCGTTAAGTTTTAAATCATCAAGAAAATGAACTACTGCATTAGTCGGTATTCCATTGTTTTTTATCTGCTTTAATTGTTCAATATTGCCACAATCTTGATCGCATTGATTATTTACTTGCAATGATTCAATCTGACTCAATAGCAATTTAAATTCACAACTTAAAGGCATGCATGGATCAACTTTATAATGTGTATGTTGCGTAGGGCAAATGTTGTGCAAAGGATCTAATAAAACTATTTGAAAGCAAAAAAACTCATCAAAATACCCAATTACACGACCAGAGCTTGCGCTGATAGATAGTTGATAGAATGGATAATCCTCGTTATTTTCAACAATATTTTTATCTACCCAAGTAAACTCATGACGTTGTATAGGTATTCCTGGTTGATCCCAAATAACTTCATGAAAACGCGCTACATTTCTAAAGCGATTATTTTCTAGGAAAGTTTCAATCTTTACATCAGAATAGCGTTTGAGAGCCTCTAATAATGAGGCGAACCATGAAATACCGATTTTATAAGATTTCAAACCAAAATTTTCAATTTGATTCCACTGTTTAAATGAAAATGTAAAATACCTTTTTTTGACATTTTGCTGTGCGAGCAAAGGGGAATGTATGTCAAATCCTATCCCTGGATTCATTTTTTTACCATTTATTTTTGCATCCTTGTATTTATTATTGCATCCTTGCTGAATAGAATCGCATCATATCATCGTTAGAAATTTCATTTTCACAACGCACTGTAGCATCAACTCCTTTACGAGCATTAATCCATGGCATTTCATTATGAGTCATTTCTTCTAATTGAATACCACTAAATTGAGCGTAGACATCAAGAACATTACTGATATGTGTTTTGTCTTCTTCTAATAAGCTATTTATGTCAAAATCAGCCCTAATATCATCCATTTCGATTTCAGAATAAAGGGATTTCTCTGCCTTAAATCTTTCAAAAATTTCTTTTGACACTGGCCCATGGATCCAAGCCTGAAAACCCGTATCAAATAAAGGTTTTTTTTCAAATGCTAAATGCCACGCCTGGGTGTAGTACAATAATTTTTGCAATTTTAGGTTACTCAAATTTTCACCTGCTTCTTGCATTTTTAAAATAATAAAATCACAAGCATCATGTATATCCATAATTTATTCCCTTCCATAGTAAAAAAACGGTTTAGTATTAGTTGTTTTTTTGGAGCTAATCACCTGTTCTTGAACATTAAACTTGCACTATAAACTCACAGATATCCATTGTGCCGCAATAGTAAAATAAGCTTTAATTTAAGTCAATTTGCACCGACTGTATTTGCGCTAACTTTACTCAATTTAACATAGTTTTCAAAAAGATACTTCCTTGTATTCTCAAGAGATTGATCTACCAAATTACGATAGGTGGAGAGTGAATGTCCTCTCGCATTCAATTCTCTATTTCGATAAAACATGACAGCAATTTGATACTTATTGTTCATGTAAACATAATATTGAATCAAAATTTCATACTCTGTACGACTCCGTAATTTAATATCACTGACAATACGAGATATCAATAATCCGGTATCGTCGTCACACATTAATCTTATAGGATCTTGAGGATTAATGCTTGCAATAAGCTTGCCAATCAGGCTGATTTGCCTAACCTCAATTCTCCCTGAGTAAACCCATGCACCCCATCCTTCCATTATATCATCAATCAAATCCATTTGTTGTTTTGTCAGTGTTTGCATCCATTTCTCACTTTTAAATTATTCAGCCAAGCTTTTTTTCTTCGAACGATATGATTGCCAAGTAAAAGAAACCCATAGGCCAGCACAAGTTTGACGATCCATGATTCGATTACCTAACAGTTTCAGCATTTCCTGATAATTTAGATTGGTTAACATGCCTGTAGGTTTTAAATTTAATTGCCGACGATCAATGAGTTGATTCAGCAGATTAATCTCAAAATCATTATTAGCCTGTTTTTGCACTCCAATTTCATCGAGTATGAGAAGATCTAATCCTACTAAGTCTTCTAACAACTCAGACTCTTTTATTGGACTGTCTTTCTCATAGCAAGATCTAAACCGCATAGCTAATTCTGCAATAGTGACAATAACAACTGATTTACCCTGTTGTATTAATCCTCTAGCTATGGCTGTTGCCAAATGATTCTTCCCTGTTCCAACATTACCAGAAAATACAAATCCCCCTTTTGAATCATTAAATCCCTTATAAAAATCAAGTGCTTTAGCAAGAGCGTCTTTTTGTTCTCGGGTGGTTGCTTGATAATTTCTAAATCCACACCTCGAGTGTAATTTTTGAATACCTGAGCGCCCCAAAATTCATTGGATTCGGGCTTGACGATTTCGCTCGTTAATTAAACGTGATTGTTTTAAGGCTTCAGCATCATGAAACTCAATTAGCTCCTCAACAGTTTTAAACTTAGGTTTAATATGCGTCGGCATAATTCGCTGTAATTCAGAAAGGCATTGCATCGATAACCTCCTGCGTGATAACAGGTGCCACGTAATCGGGGCTTGAATTTAAGAAACCTGGTGGAATTTCTTGTGTTGCTGGGGTCATTACCCTTGTGTTTTTGGGTTGTGTGTTCCCTATCCAAAATCTAGTTGAATTTCGAATCCAATTATTCAAGGCTGCCGACCAATCCTTGTATATTTTTCCATTCGCCCTGGCATGATCACAAAATTTCTCGAATTCTTGTATTAAATTAACACCAAGTTCATTTGCTAACTGCACGTGTTTCTCATCTGGTTTAAAATCTCTTGGAAGTGAAGTTGCATTTTGGGGTAATTTTTCTTTGGGCTCTTTTTGGACAATTTCCCCCAATGACGGTTCCTTACGGTTCTAGGTGTCACTGTGACACCCCTGACAAGGTGGCACCCCTTTATTAGTATTTAATGTCACATGTTTGAGTATATTATCTGGAGTTATTTTGTAGACATTAGAGCGCCCATCCTTTCTTTTAGTAACTAGCAACCCTAATTTTTCTAAAATCATTATGGCTCGTTTTACTGTTCTTTCGGATAAGCAAGTTCTCATTGATATAGTATCTATTGATGGCCAACATTTGCTCATTATTAATGTACTCATATATCCCTCAAAAACATACCAACACGTTCTGTTAAAATCAAAACTTACTAACAATAACAATTCTTAATAAATTCTGATTCGTGTAAAAATTCCTTTTTTGGTACTATACCTACGTTAGTTTTCGACAGCTAACAAACCTATGGCACTGAATCTATTGCTGTAGATTCAGTGCTCTCTTTTTGTAAAGAGAGCCAATTAACCGCATAGGTCAAGAGTATCCGATATTCACTTTCCTCAAGTACGCGCTCCCCTTCAAAAACAAAATCATTGATACCTAAGGCGGCTAATACTTCAAAAACCTCCTTAACTTTTTCGGTTCTTCTGAGGACTGTTGAATCAGCAACCCCTAGATTTTTTGCTACTTGAGTTTGAGTGATTTTTCTAATTGATGAATGCGCCCTGTTTAAGAGTAAATTCGTTGTACTATCATTCAAATTTCTTTTGCGTGTGTTTGCGTTCTGCATATGATTAATTCCTTCTTAGTTGGTTTATATATTGTTGATTTATGTGGTTTTGGAAATAGAGCGGGTAAATCGGGTCTAAGTTCACACCCCTGAATTTTGCCTTGAGTAGCCTCAACAATTCACACCACATTTTCAGGTGAAATTTTGATTTTGTTGTGTAACAATTTGTGGACAGCTGACTGTGATACACTGACGGCATCTGCCATTTTTTGCTGGCCTCCTAATAAATCAATAGCTTTTTTGATGACTAGATTCACAAATACTCCTTATTCTTGGCTTAAAACAAAAACAACATAATATTACTTTAGGTTTTAAATTTCCACTAAAAAATGCCTTTTTATTTATTTTTTACTAAAAAGTAAAGAATTTATTATTAACTTAACAAATGTTATTACTTGGATTATAATCTGACTATGAAAGAAAATACTTTAGCCAATAGGTTTTTACTTGCTCGCGAATTCAAGGGGTTAACCCAAAAACAACTCGCTGATAAAGTTGGAGTGAGTCAATCTTCTATTTTTAAAATTGAATCTGGGCAAACTCTAAAGCCTAGAGATATCTATGATTTAGCAAAAGTTTTGAGTGTTAGCGTTGAATGGCTAAAATCTGGCCGCCTAGAAGATCATCAAGATGCGTTATTAGATATAGATGATGAGGTACCCATTAACAATGGGGATATTATTTCTATTCCTCTAATTAGTGACTTAAGTGCAATTAGCTCTGAAGGGATCATTGATGACAACCAAGAACAATTCATACAATTTTCTAAATCAACATTATCGTTATTCCACAAATGTAATAATGTGAAATCTCTATTTTGCTTACTTTTGAACAATGATTCTTTAGAACCAAATATCCCTGAAGGGTCGACAATAACAGTGAACACTCGCGATAAAAATATCGTTGATGGAAAAATATTTGTTATTGAACAAAGCGGTTGGAAAAGAGTAAAAATCTTATATAGAACAGCGCCAGATAGAGTCTTATTGAAAAGTTATAATGCAAGTTACCCTGTTGAAGAAGTTAATCTAAGTGAAATTACTATCATTGGCAGAGCTGTTCAAGTCATGTTAGCTATATAACTACACCCTTACTATCTTCTCCTTTTAAAAAGCCACTCCTTTTAGTGGTTTTTTTTATTTCTAAATTTTATTTTTTTCAATAAAAACAATCACAAATAAAATCAAATTAAAAATTTTCAAAATCCTTACACAAGAATAATCCTAAAGTAATTTACTTTCAATTATTTTAGACTTATTATTTTATCATTGGTCGGATAACAGTAAATTAAATGCATTAAATATGGGTTCTGCTTTGCATTGTTTATTGCTTGAACCAGAAGAGTTTTCAAAGCGTTTTATCTTCGCCCCAACGGTTAATCGAAGAACCAAAGAAGGTCTTGAAATTGAGGCTAATTTCCTCAAAGAACAAGAAAAATCTGGTGTCACTATCATGACCAATGAAGAGCATCAAAAACTAATGCTTTTAAGAGAGAGTGTTTTCGCTCATCCAGCCGCAAAAAAGCTTTTGGAATTGGAGGGATATGCTGAACGTTCGATATATTGGAAAGATAAGGAAACAGGTGAATTATGCCGCTCTCGCTTTGATAAGCAGCTAAAAGATTACCCTATCATCGTAGATATTAAAAAAACCGCGCAAATCGATAAATTTTCTTCATTAATTCATGATTATCGATATCACGTACAAAAAGCAATGTATAAAGACGGATTTTTTAATCATTTTGGCGAGCCTGCTCAATTTCTATTTATCGTAGTCAGTGAGACCATTAACTGTGGTAAGTACCCTGTCCGCATCTTTGAATTAGATGCTGATTACTCAGCAGTTGGCCATAAATTGTATCGAAAAAATTTAGAGCTTTACCATCAATGTAAAACTACTAATGACTGGGGATTCTCAGAAATAATTACTGCACCTAAATGGATTAAAAACAAGGAAGAAATAGCATGAATACAGTAAGCATACAAAACCAACAACTTAATGATATCACCCCACAAACTTCAAACATTATTTTTTCTCCTGAGAATTTAATGGCAATCCAAAAATTTGCAGAAGTTATGGCACAAGGTGTAGTGACTGTTCCTCGGCATCTGCAAGGAAAACCAGCTGATTGCCTAGCAGTTGTACTCCATGCCACGCAGTGGGGGATGAATCCGTTCTCTGTGGCGCAAAAAACCCATCTAGTCAATGGCATACTTGGCTATGAAGCACAATTAGTTAATGCAGCCATTATGGCATCAGGGGCAATCCAGGGACATTTCAAATATGAGTATATTGGCAATTGGGAACAATTTAATCCCACCAAAGCTGATAGTGAAGTTGGCCTCGCTTGTCGTGTTGGTGCAATACTCAAAGGTGACAATGAGATCACCTGGGGAGAACCTGTGTATTTAGCTTTAGTAGGGGTAAGAAACTCACCTCTATGGAAAACGAATCCAAGACAACAAATTGCTTATCTTGCTGTCAAGTATTGGGCTCGGCTTTATACACCAGGTGCCATTTTGGGTATTTACACGCCTGACGAATTAGCTGACGTGCAGCCTCCAAAAGATGTGACACCTGTTAAACCAGCTCAGTCTCTATTAACGATAACAGAGACAGATGTAACAAGTCCTCAAATAATCGAGGAAGTAGTAAGTGATCATCAAAATCAAGAAGATCCGATTAGAGAATTCGATGAGCGATTGTTGAAATTTTGCGAGCATATTGATGCATTGACGTGCATTGATGCTTTAGATAAAGCTTTAGAACAAGCCAAATTGATTTTTAAGGAATCAAGCATACACCTCACTAAAGCTCATAACGCGTATGTAGTACAGCGCGATTCGCTTATAGAGATGGATTTTATAGAGCAACACTAAATAGTGCATACACTGATTTTATATTTTAATTTAAACAGGTACCCCCATGAAATTACATGAAATATTTAAACTTAAAGATTTAGTTTTTAGCCTTAACGGTCGTCATTTTCAAGAAAAAGAAGTGTTCTTAGCAGAGCTAGAAACTAATCAACCCGATCATGATATTAAATTTTATTGTGGTCAGAAAACTCAAATTTCTCATATCGACATGATTGATCCCTATAAAGTCATCACTTGTATTAGAGATGATGCGTTTGATTTACCGACCCTTGGGAGCATGGATGAAAGAAACTTGTATCTTGATGATATAACAGAAGCGCTTGAACAAGAGCTCGCCACTGTGATTGCGGATTTCTTTAATCGCAAAATAAAACAGCCCACATTCAGTGGGGTAAAAGACATCATCCAACTGAAAATTGTGAATAGCAACTAAATGAATAGATTTAAATACCGTAACTTATTATGATTTTAAAGGAGTAATATCATGGTTTATACAATGCAAGAAAATGAGTTAGAAAGATTATTATCAGAGGCAGCTAAACAAGGTGCAAAAATGGCAATTGCTGATTTTGCAGTTTACAATTATGCTGATGCCTGCAGAAAATTAGGAATGACGTATCCTACTCTACAGCGTAGGATCAAAGAAGGTAAAATCAAACAAATAGATGGCAAAATCACAGGTGCTGAAATTGCCAAATATTTAAGATTAATCTAATTGGAACTAGTTGAGATAATCCGCAAGCGATGATGCATGCGGATTATAATAAACCATCGCCATTTTAGGATCGCTCCATCCAAACATTTTACACAGATCAAGTACTTTTAGTTTTTTACTTAGCATGGTTGCGGCCGTATGTCTGGTATCATGCCAAGTAAATCCACTTAAACCCGCTCTTTGCCTCTGTTTTTTAAATGCTGAAGATAATGTTTGGGACGTCATGCCAAACACTAAAACATCATCTACACCACGCATTCTTTCTATTAATCCTTTTGCTTTATTTGACAAAGGTACATTTCTGGAATTACCATTTTTTGTTAACGGCAAATGAACATGTCTCTCAAATACATGAGACCATTCTAATCCGCACAATTCTCCTGCCCGCATGCCTGTTCTCAATGCAACTAGCATACAAACAGCAACGGCTTGTTTATTTGAAGTAATTTTCCCTGTTGTTTTGTAGCCTAAGATTTTAAGCATTGCCCTGATTTCATACCAACTTAACACTCGCTCACGGTGCTTAGGGCTACGTGGCTTGCGTATCTCTTTTACTGGATTTTTCTCACACCAGCGCCACTCAATTCTAGCGATTTCAAAAACGGAAGAAAGTAGATTGAGTTCGCGTAGTACACTTGCACCAGATACTTCTTTTAATCGCGAATCACGGTAAAGGGCTATATCATCATTATCTACATCACACATAAATTTTTCTAATGGCAGATTTCGTTCTTCAAATGCCGCGAGTCTAATTTGCTCCCAGCGGATCCCTCGCTTGGTGGGTGAAATTTCTTTTGAATATCTTCTAAGTGCTTCTCTTAGAGTAAATTTATTTGTTTCCTTGTTAGTAATTTGTTCTCTTAGCTCATTTTCACGTTTGAAAGCCCATTCCGTTGCCTCCCTTTTTGTATTAAATGTTTTTGATTCTCTAAAATCTTTTATTTTAATCTGTGCTCGATATCCGTTATTATTTTTTGAAATACTTGCCATATAAATCCTTTTCATGACTAAAAGTGTGGGGACAAACGTGCGCCCAAATGCGCCCAAAACGTAATTATGATTGATTTTAGAAAATGATTAAATAGCGGTTAAAGTAAATACAAATAAGAAAATAAATATGGTTAGACAAATAACTGAAGATTCTTTGAGAGATTCAAACATTGATCACTTAGATAGGCATTAAAATAAGAACGTTAATTTTTATAAAGCATGAATAGATATAGGTATAATTATGGGGACTTTGTGGGGCTTTAGTGGGGACTTTATGGGGAAATTGATATTAAATTAGGTTAAAAATAGTAAAAATGAATTTTTATAAAATATTATAAACGCTTGCTTTTGAAGTTATTTTGAATGTTTTGAACATCACCAAAGAGGAATTGGTGCCCAGGGCGGGACTTGAACCCGCACACCCGTAAGGGCGAGGGATTTTAAATCCCTTGTGTCTACCGATTTCACCACCTGGGCAGGTGTACTACATTTGTGGAGGCGCGTCCCGGAGTCGAACCGAGGTAGATGGATTTGCAATCCACTGCATGGCCACTCTGCCAACGCGCCCTTGTAACCATGCTTGGAGCGGGAAACGAGGCTCGAACTCGCGACCTCAACCTTGGCAAGGTTGCGCTCTACCAACTGAGCTATTCCCGCACTGCGTAACTTACGAACTTGTTTTAGTAAGTATCGCTGAACAGGTGTGCATTTTATAGATTTCTAAAAATGAGTCAACCTCTTTTTGCAATTATTTTAAAAAAAATGATTTAGTTGCTTCTTTTTATATCAATTCAGGCATTTTTTCATCAATTTAATTCAATTAATCCGTTATTTTTTAACTTATTCCTGAGCCTCAGTTGTTACTTCACTTTGTCGCAACAAATCCGTTTTGGCAGCTTTTAGATATTGAAACATAGACCAAAAAGTTAATAGGGTTGCAATATATAAAGAAATAAAACCTGCATATTCAATCCAATTATTAGGATGCCATAACAGACAGGTAATAGCTGTCATTTGTGCAGTGGTTTTTAACTTTCCAAGCCATGAAACAGCAACTAATCCTCTTTTACCTAATTCAGCCATCCATTCCCTTAAAGAGGATATAATAATTTCCCTAGCGATTATTGTGGCTATAGGCAATGACATCCACCATGTACTGTAATATTCCGTTAATAAAACAAGGGCAACTGCTACCATCACTTTATCAGCTACAGGATCTAAAAATGCGCCGAAAGGAGTACTTTGATTCCAACGGCGAGCTAAAAATCCGTCAAACCAATCGGTAATGGCTGCAATCAAAAAAATGCCCGCTGTAAAAGTGTATGTCCAAGAAAATGGTAAATAAAACGCAATTACAAAAACAGGAATCAATAAAATTCTAAAATAAGTTAATAGTATAGGAATGTTAAATGGCATTTTAGTCTCTCTTTTTTTATAAGTTGTATGTCATTCTATAAATTTGGTATGAATTTTGATGTCATACTTTACTTCTTCTATGAGTTCTTGCAAACTGTTTTGAATTAAAGGGTGTTGTTTAAAATAAGCTTTTTCTACTAATAATTGTATTCCCGCCTTCTTAATATTTTTATCAAATGACTCATCATTTAATGAATTATCAAAAGACAATTTCCCTATATTTAGTAACTCTACATTAACCGGCATGATTAATCTATCTATCCTATGAACACAACTTAAAACCGCTAGCTTAAGTAAAAACGCTAAAATCAATGCAATTTTAGGATGCATTAATTTTTGCTTATTAAATTGTATGGCTTTTATTTTTTGAGGATGTAAGGTTTGCAACCATAACGCCAATATGTTTTTTTCATGGCTAGAGAATCCAGAACCAGGAAAATGATTAAGTAAATATGTACTATGCTGATTGGCATTTTTTAATCCTACTATCAGCCCTAATTCATGAAGTTCAGCTCCTGAAATAATAAGATTAACTATTTGTTTTTGCAGTTTTAACTGGCTGCATTGCAATAAATACTTCTCAACTTGATTTGTTACCCTTCTAGCTTGGGCCGTATCTACTTGATAATGTTTTTGAATGCGCTTTATCATGGTTTTTGGTTCTATCGAACTGTCATTTATATCTTTCATTAGTGCATACATTAATCCCTCACGCAACGCGCCATCAGTCGGCATGAGTGCTTCTATATCGAAGACTTCGAAAAGAGCAATTAAAATAGATAGTCCACTTGGCAATACTGTGGCTTTATCAAAAAAAAGTCCTTTAATGTTTAAATTTTTTATTGTCCCTATGGATAGGATTTTATTTTGCAAGGAATACAAGAAATCACGAGATATAAAGGGGCCTTTTTTTTCAGCAAGTAAAATTTCATTAAGGGTTTGGACCGTTCCACAGGCACTGATGACCATATCCCACTGCAAATTAATCAATTGAGGAGACAGGGTCTCAAATAATTTTTTCGCTGCTTTAATTGCATGTTGAAAATTATCCGCATTAACCTCATCATTTGGGAAAAATTGTTGCTTCCATGTTACGCACCCTAATGAGAGACTGGCTAAGAATTTGATCTCTGCTCCGTCACCAACTATAACTTCTGTACTAGCCCCACCTATATCAAAGACAAACGGTTTATTCACTGAAGCAATACTCTTTGAGGCTCCTAGATATATAAGCCTAGCTTCTTCTTCCCCATCTATAACTTGGATTTTATGCCCTAAAATTTCATTCGCTTGCTTTAGAAAAGTCTCTCGATTTTCTGCTAATCTGAGTGTTGCTGTTGCAACACTTTTTATATTTTTAGCATCAAAATGTCCTATCCTATCAGCAAAAAGTCTTATACATTCAATACCCCTTGCTATGGCCTCATCACTCAAATTAAATGAGGCATCAAGTCCATTTGCTAATTGAACTTTTCGCCGTAATCGGCTAACTGGATAAAGGTGTCCTTCTGAATACCTAGCAATCAATAAATGAAAACTATTAGACCCTAGATCTATAACACCAAAAAATTCATTTTCCTTTAGTTCTTGAAATGTCATATGCGCAATATCAATCATAAGCTCTGTGTTTGAGGCTTAGGCGTTCTACGATTCCTATTGAAATTTGAATGCCTTCTTGGACCACGAGTATCATTACGGTTACCAGCCTTATTATTAAATACCTTGGTTGCAGGTTTTATATCCGTCAACATTTTAGTCGGGTCATAGTGTGTAACAGGAATTTGATGACCAATGTATGTTTCAATTACAGGCAAATTAATTGAGTAATCTTCACAAGCGAAACTGATTGCATGTCCATTAGCTCCTGCTCTACCTGTTCGACCAATACGATGTACATAATCATCGCACTCGTCAGGCAGATCATAGTTAAACACATGTGTCACCATAGGAATGTGCAATCCTCTTGCAGCCACATCCGTAGCAACCAAAATATCTAGATCCCCTTTCGTAAAAGCTTCCAATATCGCAATTCTTTTCTTTTGCGGTACGTCCCCTGTTAATAAACCCACACGATGGCCATCTGCATCTAAATAGCCCCATACATTTTCACAGCTTTGCTTTGTGTTAGCAAAAATTATGGCGCGTTCAGGCCACTCCTCTTCTAGTAGTGTTAATATCAAAGGGATTTTGTCGGTCATAGCCGGATAAAACAATTCTTCTTTTATTCTATGCCCTGTTTTTTGTTCTGGTTCTACTTCAATATAGACTGCATTGTTCATGTGTTCAAAAGCAAGTTCTCTAACTTTATACGAAAGCGTTGCAGAAAAAATCATACTTAGTCTTTTGGTTGGACTAGGTAATCTTCTAAAGATCCAGCGAATATCATTGATAAAACCTAAGTCAAACATTCGATCAGCTTCATCCAGAACAATCACTTCTATCGCAGCTAGTGAAACTATATTTTGTTTTGTAAAGTCAATAATTCTTCCAGTGGTACCAATAAGTAAATCTATTCCTTGTTCAATTTGTCTAGTTTGCTTTTCATATCCCTCTCCGCCATAGGCAAGCCCAATTGAAAAGTTCAGTTTATCCGCTAAAAATTTAGCATCATTCGCAATTTGTACAGCAAGTTCCCTTGTTGGAGCTATAATAATCGCTCTAGGTTGATTTTTTTGTTTATCTTGAGGAGCAAATTGGTTTCTTAAAAGATGGTTAAATGTTGCGATTAAAAAAGATAGTGTTTTACCTGTGCCTGTTTGCGCTTGTCCTGCGACATCTTTCGCAGTTAATGTCAAAGGCAGTGTTTGCGCTTGGATTGGTGTACATAAAGACAACCCTTTTTCTTCAAGTGCACTTAAAATATCAGAGTGTAAAGGAAAATCTTTAAAGTTTTTTTGTGTTAAATGAGAATGTTGCATAAATTACCAAATTAATGTTGCTACAAAATAAAAAATTTGAAAAATTGTCTATTAATCAAAAAATGAGTATGTATAGATTATGGACTATATTAGCAAAAAAATGTAACCTTTTTTTATTGATTTAAAGCATTTTTTCAAATAATTGTGATATCAAGTTCGATTTATTCATTATTTACTCTAATCATAATTGAAATTTCTATTCAATAAGCAAAGACAAGTGTATGATGATGGAGAACATTCGATATTTTTATGATTTAAATGTTTAAACCACATTAATTCTTATATGTGATGCATTTTTGACATGCTCCTTTAATCCGTTTAATCATATTTACATAATTGATTTTAGTTAATTGCAAAATTAAGCTCTAAATGATTTATTATCTTTACTATTTTTTTATTCCAACACAATTAAGGATAACTCTATGGCGATTACTTACCCAGAATTGAACAAAGAAAATCAACTTCGTTTTACAGAATTAAAAAAAGAAACTGCACAAATTATCCAAAACCTATTAGACGATGGCAGTTTACCTGACGTAGATTACCTTATTGAGCACCATTTCTATAGTGCTGATGCAGCCTTATTGGAGAAAATGGCATGCCACGCTATTCAAGTAGATCTTCACGTAACTGAGGAGGAAGAATTTGAAGATGAAGAAACAGGTGAATTATTATTTACTTGCGATATCATTTTTGAAATTCCACTTGATGGAAATATAATCAACGATCAAATTAAATTGATGCTTCAAATGAGTCAGCATTTTAATGTTGAATATGACGGTTGGGGTACTTACTTTGAAGATGGCTCAGAAGAATTAGAAGAAATCTAACTTTTATTTTTCTTTGTTCTCTATATTCCTTTTTATTGTATACTCATTTAAAACTGTACATATTTTTACTAAAACTCTAGTTAATTATTTTTATAACTTCTTATTTCTCTAGTTTTTTACCCAGTGAAATAAGAAGTATTGCCCTTCATATTCCATATCTCACGACTTTTAGTCTATTTTTTCCTATCACAGCAAATTTTTAATTTATGAGAAACGACTTCGTTTTTTTATAACTAATAACCGATTGTACTCTATCTTATAACTAAACAATTTTTGAGAACTTAATCAACCTAACTTGCTTTTGTTGTAAATACTTATCAAATTGCATTGCAATTGCTCTTATCAAAAACCATCCTTTAGTAGTTACCTCAAGAGAATCTGAGTTTAAAACACATAGTTCCTCTTCAACGAGTGAGTTTATCTTCAGCAATTCTCGGCTAAAGTAGGTTTGAAAATTTATGCTATATTTATCTTCTATCTCAGTGAAACTGATTTTTCCTTTGCACATTAACTGCATAATCACTTCATTACGTAATAAATCATCTTTACTTAGTGAGTATCCTCTTAAAGTAGGCAGTTTATTCTGCTCGACTGCCTCTACATAGTCATCTAACTCTTTGTGATTCTGTGCATAATGGCCATTAATATGACTAATCGCAGAAACCCCAAAAGCAATTAAATTACTTTTGGCGTGCGTTGAATAGCCCTGAAAATTTCTTTGTAATTCTCCCCTTTTTTTTGCTATCGCCAACGGATCATCAGGTAAAGCAAAATGATCCATTCCTATGTAGATATAGCCTGCTTTTGTTAACTCGTAAATTGCCATACTAAGCAGTTTGAGTCTTTCATCTGCACTAGGTAAATCTTCTTCATTTATCCGTCTTTGCGGTTTAAACCGTTCAGGAATGTGAGCATAAGCATAAAGTGCAACTCGGTCAGGTCTTAAATCTAAAAGTGTTTCTAAACTATGGGAAAATGTTTCTTCTGTTTGCTTCGGTAAGCCGTAAATCATATCCATATTAATTGAGGGTATACCTAGTTTTTTTGCTGTCAAATAAAGTTCTGCAACTTGTCTGAAAGGTTGAATTCGGTGTACTGCTTTTTGAACATCCCCATCAAAATCTTGAACTCCGATACTAATTCTATTAAATCCTAACGTTTGAAGATATATTAATCGTTTATGATCTACTGTGCGAGGATCTATTTCAATTCCACACTCAAGATCTTCTGTAACATCAAAATATTTTTTTACTTCTAATAGTATTTTAGCTATTTGCTCATCTGATATATATGTTGGGGTACCTCCACCAAAATGGATTTGACCAACTTTAATTTTTTTATCAAAATGAGATGAGACTAACGCTATTTCTTTAAGTAAAATGTCTACATAACTGTCTGCACGGTATTGATGCATTGTAATCACTTTATTACACGCACAATAAAAGCAGACTGATTTACAAAAAGGAATGTGAAAATAAAGTGAATTTATTTCATTAGTTGCATCTTTTTCTAATAAACTTAGCGTATTTTTATGCGTTTGTTCATTATAGCTGGAATTAAATTTATCCGCTGTAGGATAAGAGGTATATCTTGGCCCTGCTTTATCCATTTTGGCTATCAGTTCTTTAGGTAGAATTAATTCAGGCATAGTTACCTCAATCAGAAAAATAGATGTTGAAATTTGTTTACATACTTAATGAATTTATCGTTATTAGATGCAAATTTTAACTTATTTGATTTTTTTAGGATTTGATATATAACAAAAAAGTATATTTTAACATGGATCTGTTGTTACTTATTTATTTTTTTAATAATAACAACCTACCTACTTATGTACATAATAATTTACACAATGAGATTTATTTATACTAATTAAAATGGAAAATTTATGACTTGGAATGATTTTTTTAATTTACCTGAGACTGAGAGTCTACTAAGCACTATTTTGTTGCAGATTCAAAATGAAAGAAAAAAAAAGACCATTTATCCAACCGATGAAAAATTATTTAATGCCTTTGAGCTCACCCCTCTAAATGAGATTAAAATTGTCATACTAGGTCAGGATCCTTATCATGGCCCTAATCAAGCAAATGGATTAGCCTTCTCTGTCAATAAAGGAGTCGCAATTCCTCCTTCATTAAAAAATATTTATAAGGCAATTTCTTATGATTACCCAGAACAAACAATTCCTACTGATGGAGATTTAAGCTTTCTTGCAAAACAAGGTGTTTTTTTATTGAATGCAACATTAACTGTAGAAGCAAATGAAGCCAATTCCCATTCAAATATTGGTTGGCAATTTTTTACTGATGAAGTTATTAGAACGATCAATAAGCATAGACAAGGAGTTATATTTTTACTTTGGGGGAAATATGCCCAAAAAAAATCAGCTTTAATTGATGAAAAAAAGCATTACATATTAAAAGCCCCTCACCCTTCACCTTTGTCTGCTCATAGGGGATTTATTACCTGTGGTCATTTCAAGCAAAGCAATAGTTTATTACAAAGAAATAATCAGGACATCATCAATTGGACGATGTAGGCAAGTTAAATTAATATACGTTATCATAGGTCTTTTTAAACAAATAGAATAAAGTCTGTTGCCAGTAACACTATTCACTAAATTATGACAAACAACGAAGGGAATAAGTTATAAATAAACCAAAAGGCTATCTTCTCCTTACCTAAGAGATTTTGGCTATTTATTTAAGTCTTACTCAAAGAGCTCCTGTTTTGCGAAGATTTATAGTGATAGACAACTCCTTGATCACTTCTATTCTTCTTTTTCTTTATCCAATATGCTCAATTGACTGAAGATGCAAGTTTATAATTACTTAACACCGATTGAGTAGCAATCAGAATAGAACTCTGTCGTAACTTGATATAACTTCTGTTGATTAAGAGTCTCAGGTACGCTCTGCAAATAAAAAAATCTTAATCTTATTATCGTCAACATTCAACTTGACCTCGAAGACAATTTTTTTCTTTCGAATTTAGGTGTTTTGCACTTATTTAATTTGATGTTTTCGCTATGCTTTGAACTTATGAAAATATCAGCCTATCAAACTATTGATTTACTCGTTTCAAAGGATTCGATAGGCTAATAATTTACTATTATTTTGCTGGTAAAAATGGAATTGGATCGGTAGAAACGCCTTTATATCTGATTTCGAAATAAAGTTTTACTCTATCCGTTCCTGTATTTCCCATAGTTGCAATTTGCTGTCCTCCTTGAACGCTCTCGCCTTCAGTGATCATAATCGTATCATTATGGGCATAAGCACTCAGGTATTCATCGTCATGGTTTATAATGATTAAGTTACCGTAGCCCGCAAGTGCATTACCTGCATAAACAACTTTACCGCCTTTAGACGCAAATACAGGTTGACCTTGTACACCCGAAATTTCAATTCCTTTACTTCCACCATCAGCTTTAGAAAATCCAAGTATTACGTTGCCTTCAGTTGGCCATCTAAAACCTTTAGAGCTTACCTGACTTAAAGACCCACTACTCATGTTTGCAGAGGTGGATGAGACAGCAGGATTAGCTTGTGAAAGCATTTTTCCACTACTCGCCGCTTGTGGCTGTGATTGAGGTTCTGAATTAGTGTAAAAAGTTGAAGAAGCAGCATAACCTTGCTGAGAATTATACGTGGTAGGATTAACTTGGTTAGAAATGGTTAATTGTTGCCCTGAATTTAGAGCGTACGGATAGGTCAAGCCATTTAAACTTGCAAGTTCATTGACATTTGAACCTGTTATCCAAGCAACATAAAAAAGGGTATCTCCCGGTTGTACTGTGTATGTCGTGCCAGAAAAACTTCCTTTTGGAATCGAGTTATAGTCTCTTTGAGGCACCTGAGAGGTTGTCATAGCTTGATTATATTGAGTGTTTGGCGTATTTTGGACAGGTTGAGAATTTAAGTTCATAGGCTGATAGCCTGTTGATTGTTGTGTATTGAATGAACTACTACTTCCTTCTGGTTGTAATGGGACAATCCCTACACTACCAGAACCCTCTTGCTGATATATTTGTCCTGATTGTGCCATTGAGTCTACATTGCCATTTACAGAAACAACTGGCGCAGGCCCTTCATTGCGTGCACAACCAGACAAAATTATAGAAACCAAAATGGCTGGTAGTGTGTAAGTCAATTTCAAGCGATTCAAGGTTTGTTTATTTTTCATTTTTACGTCTAGTGAATTGGGTAAATTCATAGGATCCCCTGCTTATTTTATGGCCAGATAGATTATCAAAAGCCGTTGTAAGTAATAAGAAATATTAGTTTCTTACTGCAATAAATTCAAAAGATTATACACAATGTTTTTAACTTGGTCTATTTGAAGGAGATTACGCTAACTCTCCATTGATGAGAGGAACAAATTTTACTGCTTCTATTTCTTCAATATAAAATTTATCATAGCGTCTGGTGATAACTTTCAAAATTTGTTGTTCTTCACCCACAGGTAAAACCAATCTACCGCCTTCAGCTAGTTGATAAAGTAATGAAACAGGAATTTCTTTTGGCGCTGCGGTCACTATGATGCCATTAAAAGGAGCGTTACTTTTCCATCCATCCCATCCATCTCCATGCTTAGAAGATACATTATAAATGTCTATCGACTGAAGTCGTCTATACGCAGTCCATTGAAGAGATTTAATTCTCTCAACGGTAAATACTTGACTAACTAGTTTAGTTAATATCGCAGTTTGATAACCAGTTCCTGTGCCAATTTCTAATACTTTATCATTGGATCTCAAAGCAAGTAACTCCGTCATTCTAGCCACAACATAGGGTTGAGAAATAGTTTGACCACTTCCAATAGGTAGAGCTAGATTATCATAAGCTTGATGAGCTAATGCTTCGTCAATAAAACGTTCTCTTGGTACTTCGCTCATGGCCTTAAGAATCGCAGAATCTTTAATACCCCAATTAACCAACTGATTGAGCATATTTTTTACTGAGGGTGTTAACAATTCAAAATTAGGAATCATAATTTACCTTTTTGATATCAAAACTACTGCTGCACAGGCTATACCCTCTTGCCGACCTACAAAACCTAACTGCTCTGTAGTTGTGGCTTTAACATTTACTTGCTCAAAATGAATATTTAAATCATCTGCAATGTTGATTCTCATTTGAGGTATATGAGGTGCCATTTTAGGGGCTTGAGCCATCAATGTAATATCAATATTAATAACTTCATACCCTTCATTTTGAATTTTTTGCCATGCTTTTTTTAATAATATCCTGCTATCTATTCCTTTATAAGCAGGATCGCTATCCGGAAATAATTGACCAATATCACCCATAGCAGCAGCACCTAATAAAGCGTCAGTTAGCGCATGCAATAATACATCGCCATCAGAATGCGCTATAAATCCTTTAGGATACTCAATTGGAACACCACCAATAATTAAAGGACCTTCATTTCCAAAAGCATGTACATCAAATCCGTGACCTATTCTCATAAAAAATTCCTTCCTATAATCAATCAAATCAACTAGGTAATTGGTTAAGTCTTTTATTTAATACAAACTTTATATATTCTAAATCAGCAGGTTCTGTAAGTTTAATATTACTTGAACTACCTTGAACAATAAATGTTCGCCCACCAAAAAGTTCTATTGCCGACGCTTCATCAGTAACGGACAGACCTTCTTTCTTACAAAAATATAAGGCATCGAGGAGTGTTTTTGTTGGAAAAATTTGAGGGGTTTGCGCAGCCCAAAGCTTCTCTCGTGGTTCGGTTTTTTCTGTATAAATTCCATGCTCGAGATGGCTAATTTTTTTTATCGTATCTTTTAGTGGTGTCGCTAAGATGGCACCAATCGATTGCGTAAGATAAAATGCTTCAGAGCCTAAACTATCAATTAAACATTCAACATCATTTTTTGTAATTAAAGGCCTCGCTGCATCATGAACCAATATCCATTTCGGTTGGTATTTTTTTTGAGCATACGATACACCGGACAAAACTGAATCAGCTCGCTCTTCCCCCCCCTCTATGACATCAATCGAAATTTTGTCGCAAAAAGGGATTTGATGAATAAAAGAATCATTTTTTGAAACGGCTATAATAAATTTTACCAATTTAGGATGTTTACTTAAAGCATTAACCGTATGGGTTAAAATAGTTTGCCCCATTACATTTAAATATTGCTTAGGCAAAGTGGCCTGCATCCTACTTCCCATTCCAGCCGCTGGAATAATGACAATGAATTCATACGTTAGATTGATGGACATGTTTTATTGTTTATAATTGTAATTTAACTTAACTTAAGGCTGCAAATTTTTTTGATAGACACGATAAAAGGTTTCATCCGGTTTTATCATGTTTAATTCACTTCGAGCACGTTCTTCAATGGCGCCTAAGCCACTGGTTAAATCTCTTATTTCGGCGAACATGCGTTGATTACGCTGTTTTAGAACAGCTGCGTATTGAGTTTGTTTTTCTACATCAGCTTTTAATTGTTTATATTCCAACAAGCCGTTTTTTCCATACCAATAATTGTATTGACTGAGTAATAAAAGCGAAAATAGAATAAAAGTAAAAATTTTCATGATTTTTTTATGTTTAAAAAATAATTCAACCAAACAAAACTAAGATTTGATTTGATTTGATTTGATTTGATATATTTTGTCAAATCGTGATTAATCATTAAATACTAAGAGGGCAATTGAGTTTTAATGAATCGTAGCGATTAACTCGTTTAAGTTAGTCATTCTCAAATCAGTACAAGAGTATCTTCTTTATAGTAAGAAATAGCTATGAATCAAAAAGACACATTAATTCATGTAATGCATTATATTAGAAATTACATCCTAATGCATCATTTAAAAGGTTCATGATAATCGATTGAAATACACCTGCAAAAAAAGATATAATCCTTTTATATATCTGAAGCTACTTTGTATTTTACCGGCGTCAAAATTTAGCAGTAGAACATATAAATTTCTGTCTCTCGAATGTAAAAGATGGTTTTAAATGACTCTTAATCACCCTTTTTTGAAAATAGTGGTATCCCTTAACTATTGGGTAACTGAAATAAAAAGAGAACAATCTTACATACGCCTCCTGTTAATTTTATATAAACAATTCTAAATCGATAGAGGAATAATATGTCGAAAGAAACTGTAAATTGGAATGATTTTTTTTTAGATCACATCATCGAATGTGCTCTCATAGTAAATATGAATAGTACAGTTAAAGAGAAAATATTAGTTCTTCAAGAGCAATTTTTAGAAATAATCCCCTCCTTAGATATGCAATGTTCACTAGAAGATTGCCACCAAGTAGGAGATATCAATGACATTCCACTCCTTAGTCAAGCAATAAGTGAATCGCTCAAATTTGATGTGATTATTTACCTTGATGTGATGGGGAACAATGATCCTTTTTTACTCAATGAATATACAATTGTCAGCCATGCTCTTTTTAATATTGAAGCCGATAATGGTATTAAAATCGGTAAAATTGTCTTAAATGACGACAGACAGCTCAACAATCCTCAATATGTGAAATCTATTATTGAAAAATATCTATTTAATATCAAGAATCAAGTTAGGAAACTTATCAAGATTCGCTATGAGTCAACTCAAAATGAATTTCTAACGGAGTAAATTGAATTTTCCTAAAGATATTTTTTCTTATATGCTCCCTCAAGGGGGCCCTTTAATTAGCCACTTTAATGTTGTAGAATTAAGCGACAATAATGTTTATGATTTATAAGATGAAAATAACCACATGCGTCTTGAATGTATTAATGAGACGTTTTATATATTCTTACAATCAACATGATTAAAACACCATGCTATGAAAGCATTCCACTGTTCAAATACCCCGTCTACTAAGACCCCTATTTATATAAGAAGAATCCATGAAAACTATGTCACTTGCCAGTCAAATACTAGAAAGACATTCTGATTTGCTAACTCAGCACAATCTATTATTTGCAGGCGATATACAAGACAACTATGCAGCTAAGTTCCCTCACGCAAAAGTTTTAACCTCACAATTCCATCATCACATTCGTCTCCTTAAATCAAAAATTAATTCAACATTCGGAACAATTTTCGATGAGAAAGAAATCTCAGGAAGCACATTACTTGTTTATTATTGGCCCAAAAGTAAGGACGAAGCCATTTTTCAATTAACCCAATTATTATCAATAAGTCACGAAGGATTAGAAATATTGATAGTTGGCGAAAACAGAATAGGGGTAAGAAGCATAGAAAATCGTTTTGACGATCTTTTAAGCTGGCAAAAAATTGATACAGCCAAAAGATGCAGCCTTTATTATGCTAAAATTAAATCGATACCTTTATTCATAGTTGATCACTTTTGGTTTACCTACTTTCTTAATGATAAAATTAAGCATCACGCATTGCCTGGAGTCTTTAGTAGGCAACATTTAGATTTAGGTACTGACCTTTTGATTCATTCTTTTAAAAACAAAAAGAATGCACTTAAATCACATAAGCCGTCATACCCCTTAAAATTTTTAAGCCAACCCAAAATGTCTGCAGATATATTGGATTTATGCTCTGGGGCTGGCGTAATGACATTAGCACTTCATGAACTGTTTCCAAATTTAAAATGGACACTTGCCGACTCTCAAGCTCAAGCGATTACCAGTGCATTGCATAACTTAAGCTTTATTGACACCCAAGCAACAGTTATTGCTTCAGACCTATTCAGTGAAGTGACTGGTAAATTTGATATGATAATTGCAAACCCTCCATTTCATGATGGAAAACAAACGGATTATAGTCTTACTGAGTCTCTCATCAAAAATGCTCCGCTCTACTTAAGAGCTGAAGGTGCTCTTCGTATAGTTGCTAATGGATTTTTACCTTATGAAGAAATCATGTTTAGCGTTTTCAATAATGTTGAGATTCTGGAAAAAAACACCAAATTTATCATTTATCAATCTATAAAACTATCAAAGTAAAGGAATTATGTATGTTTTTACTATCAGAACATAGCTATCCGTCAGTTTTGACAAAGTTAGTCAGATTTTTATCACAAAGATGTTTTTTACTACTTACCTTGAGCATGGTAAGTTTAGCCACAAATGCGGCCTCATCATATGATAAAGAAGCATTAGCACAAGAATATGCCCTTAAAATATTTAACGAGGCAAAAGCAGAAGGCATGGCAATGGTTGTAATTCATAATGATACACGCTTATTTTTGAGTCATGGGGAAACCATAAAAGGGAATGGAAAACTCCCTCGACCTACTTCACTCATCCGAATTGCTTCTCTGACTAAACCAATGGTCAGCGAGGTATTGATGAATTTAGTTGATGAAAACATTGTCAATATTGATGATCCTCTTTCACAGTATGCCCCAAAGGGTAAGAAAGTTCCACTTCTCGATCCCAACCACCCAATTACTCTGTTATCTTTAGCCATTCACGCCAGTGGATTACCACGAGAACAACCGAATAAACCTGGTAAAAGAGCTGTATTTACTTGGCCAACTTACCAAGATAGATGGCAATATTTACCTTCTGCTGTCCCAGATGCTCCAGCAATGACAACAATCAGTTATTCAAATCTTGGCTATGATTTACTGGCTGATGCTATGAGTAATGCAACAGGCCAACCCTTTGAACAACTCTTACAAAAATATGTTTTTTCTCCAAATAATATGCGCAATACCACACTCACTCCAAGCCAAGCTCAATGTGATACTTTAATGAGAGGGTTTAACTATGGTCCATGCCAAGATAATCGTGCAGCCCATGGAAGTGGAGGGATTTATTCAACCCCTGAAGATATAGGTAACTGGATGCAGGGTTTTTTGAATCGTTCTAATCAACCTTCCAAACGTCTAACCAAAGAATTACTCTGGGCTGGCTTTAAAAGAGAACAATTTGCTGAAATTATTGGCATGGATGTCCCTGGTAAAGCCACTTACTTTGGACTAGGCTGGGCTGTACTTGATCCAAATGATGAATTAAATACCCCTAGAATTATCCAAAAAACAGGGGGGGGTGGAGGTTTTGTTACCTATATGGCATTAATTCCTGAAAAAAACATTGGTGTATTTACTGTTGTCACAAGGACAAATGAAAGTCGGTTCAAAGGAATGAGTGACAATGTAAATCAATTAGTAGCAAAACTTGCAGAATTATCGTTATAACATTTAAATTGTTATTAAATTAAACATTAAAAAGAGGACTCATATCGTGCCAGATTCAATCAAACCTATTACTCAGCTTACTCCCTCACGTCTTTGGGAAATTTTTAATGATATTTGTAAAATTCCTCGCCCATCCCATCAAGAAGAAGCTATCACTAAACAAGTAGAAAGCTGGGCAAAAGAATATGATATCGAATGCTTAAAAGATGATGTGGGTAACTTATTATTAAAAAAACCAGCAAGTAAAGGTTTTGAAAATAAGAAAACTGTTGTGCTTCAAGCTCATCTAGATATGGTGGCCCAAAAAAGAGAAAATTCTCCACATGATTTCTCTAAAGATCCCATACTCCCTCAAATTGTTGATGGCTGGGTGAAAGCGACCGATACCACATTAGGGGCAGACAATGGTATAGGTATGGCATCAGCTTTGGCAGTTTTATTTGATCCTTCTGTTAGCCATGGACCAATAGAAGTATTACTAACTGCATCAGAAGAAACTGGTATGGTGGGTGCTTTTGGTTTAAAGCCTAACTGGTTAAATGCAGATATTATGATAAACACAGATGCAGAAGAAGAAGGTGATGTTTATGTGGGGTGTGCAGGGGGAACAGATGTTGTGCTGCAATTACCGATTAGTAGAGTAGCCAAGCCCGAAGACCAAGAATTTTATGAACTCACTTTGCAAGGTTTAAAAGGAGGCCATTCAGGTATCGATATCCACAAAGGGTTAGGTAACGCTAATAAACTTTTAGCAGAAGTTTTATTTTCCCTTAATAACCAGTTTGCAATTAATCTCGCCAGTTTTAATGGTGGCTCGTTAAGAAATGCAATACCAAGATCAGCCAGTGCTTTGCTCTCATTAACTAAAGAGCAAAAAGCAAAAATTGACACTTTTTTAATTGATCACCTAAATAAATTAAAAACTATTTATCATATCAAAGCCCCTAACCTTAGCTTAACATTACAACCTTTAAATGCAATAAATGAATCAATTTTTGATAAAAAGACAACAAGTCAATTTATCAATCTAATCAATGCGCACCCGAATGGTGTCATTAGAATGAGTGATGCAGCGCAAGGAGTTACTGAAACATCATTAAATCTTGGTGTGATTTCAACACAAACAGATCACATAGAGATTATTTCATTAGTTCGCTCTTTAGTAGATGCTGGAAAATATGCGCTAGTTAATGAATTGAAATCACTTGCTGGCTTAGTTGGTGCTCAATTTACGACACAAAGCGATTATCCAGGATGGGCACCGGATATGCATTCGGACATGCTAAGTGTAGCAAAAGAAAAATATGCAGATCTATTCGGTATGGAACTTAAAACTATGGTCATCCATGCAGGCCTTGAATGTGGGCTAATAAAAAAACCTTACCCTAATTTAGATATTATATCTATTGGTCCTACAATCAAAGGAGCTCACTCCCCTGATGAAAGGGTAGATATTAAGAGCGTAGAAAAATATTGGCAATTTCTAATTTCATTGCTTAAGGCTATACCCGATGTTTAAGACCCAAAAAAAGCGCAATAATCCACCAAATTGATTATAACAACATCACTCAATCACTTTTTTATCCTTTTTTTTAAAAAAGTGGTTGACGAGTGACTCAGTAATTAGGATAATGCGCACCGTTAAGTCGGAAACGAACTTCACAAATGGCTACGTAGCTCAGCTGGTTAGAGCACAACACTCATAATGTTGGGGTCACAGGTTCGATTCCCGTCGTAGCCACCATGTATGCGGGAGTGGCGAAATTGGTAGACGCACTAGATTTAGGTTCTAGCGCCGCAAGGTGTGCGAGTTCAAGTCTCGCCTCCCGCACCATTCTTAGATGTGATATCTATGTCTGGTAACACAAATTCTTTTGGGGTATAGCCAAGCGGTAAGGCAGCGGGTTTTGATCCCGCCACGCCCAGGTTCGAATCCTGGTACCCCAGCCAAATTAATTCCAAATATAAAAATCTTCTTTTGGGGTATAGCCAAGCGGTAAGGCAGCGGGTTTTGATCCCGCCACGCCCAGGTTCGAATCCTGGTACCCCAGCCATACTGGTAAAGCTGACTATCTTTATTTCGACCCTAAAAGGCCGAAACTAATTATTAGGCTTACTCTGTTAAGCCGGATTATCAACATCTACGAATATAACTTCTATACCAAAATTATTTTTAACCCACTCTCCTAAAGCTTTTATACCATATCTTTCTGTTGCATGATGTCCTGCAGAAAAAAAATGAATCCCCATTTCCCTTGCTATATGTACAGTGCTTTCAGAAATTTCACCTGACAGATAAGCATCAACACCAAACTCTGCAGCCTTATCAATAAAACCCTGCCCTCCCCCTGTACACCAGGCCACTGTCTTAATGAGGCGAGAAACATTGCCACCAGAATGCAAAGGCACACGATCTAATCTATCATGCAACAACTGACTAACTTCTTGCCATGTCATAGGTCTTTCGAATTCCCCATGTAAAACCAAAGGCATTATTTCACCATTGATTTTAATGTCTAGTAACTGAGCTAGCTGCACATTATTTCCTAAATGCATGTGACCATCTAAAGGAAGATGGTATGCTAAAAGATTGATATCATGCTTTATTAGTTTCTCTATTCTTCTTTTTTTCATTCCAGTTATGGTTACAGGTTCATTTTTCCAGAAATAACCATGATGGACTAAAATTGCATCTGCATTAAGTTCTATGGCTTTTTCTATTAATGCTTCGCTCGCTGTTACACCGGTAACAATCTTAGTAATATTTTTTTTACCCTCTACCTGTAAACCATTAGGGGCATAGTCTTGATAATTCTCAACTTCTAATAATGCATCTAAAGAAGTGAGTAATTGCTTAAGCGTGATCATATTAGTATGGGTTGAAATGGTCATATGACTCCTTACATTAAAATAAACATGAAAAATATATTTACATAGCTAAATATTAAACTAAACTTAAAAAAATATGATAAATTGTAAAAAATGTTAATTCACATATATCAAATTAATAAAATTATTCATATAATGCGAATAACAATCTTAACAGATTGTTTTATCAGATTTAACACATAAATTCACCCTTTTTTTTAAGAATAACTTTGACAATATAAAGGTTACCCTATGTTTAATCGAGTAAAAATATCAATTGGATTGATCAGTGTTATAGTCGTATTTATGGCACTTCAGGTAGTAAGCAGTGCCTTTAGCTACTTAAGAGCGGAGAAAAACGACCTGGATTTTAATGATGTTGCATCATTGAATCATCAGTTTGACGATCTTAATCATTCTCTAGCGGGTTTACTTCACGCAAGAATTGAAACTAATCGAGTTGCATTAAGGATTGCCTCCGGACGTACTGAAGATTTAGACACTCTACTTCTTAGCGCAGAAGCCGCTATCACGGAAACAAAAAAGAATATTGACCAATTTTTAAGTGCAGAGCGATTAACTGAAAGAGGTCAAGAACTCACAAGACCAATTAAAGAAAAATCAGATCAAATTCTAGCTGTTTTTACAAAACAATTCCAAGCGCTCAGAGAAAAAGATGTTGAGGGTTACCTTCAGCATGATGCTGCTAATCTTCAACGTGAGCTTGAAATTGCGTTAAATGAATATGGAAAACATATACAAACACAAATTGATGAAAAAAATGCTGAAAGTATTTTAGCTAAAAAGATCGCAATTATTCAAATTATTATCCTACTGTTAATTGCATTAATTGTCGCTATAGTTTCTTTTACATGGGTACAAAAAGCCATTAAGAATCCTATGCAGGAATTATTAAAACACTTCCAACTCATTGCTGAGGGTGATCTAACTCAACGCTCTCATTTCGTAGGTAGTAATGAAATGGGACAGTTATTTGAATACTTTGGTAAAATGCAAGAATATCTAATCAATACCGTAATGATAGTTCGTGATTCTACTAATGTTATGGTTCGTGGTGTTGAAAAATTAGCTACAGGGAATGATGATCTTTCTGCTAGAACTGAACAACAAGCCGCATCTTTAGAAGAAACTGCAGCTTCAATGGAAGAATTAACCGCAACTGTGAAATTAAATGCTGATAATGCTAGAGCCGCATCAAATCTTGCATTAGAAACATCTAGTACCGCAGTGAAAGGTGGTGAAATCACAGAAACTGTGGTCGTGACTATGCGTCAAATTTCTGATAGTTCGCAAAAAATTGGTGCAATAACTAATGTAATTGATGGTATTGCCTTTCAAACTAATATTCTTGCACTTAACGCGGCCGTAGAAGCAGCTAGAGCTGGTGAACAAGGCAGAGGATTTGCTGTTGTGGCTGGTGAAGTACGTAACCTTGCTCAGCGAAGTGCTCAAGCGGCTCGTGAAATTAAACAACTAATTGAAGAGTCAATTGACAGAGTTTCAGCTGGTTCAGAGTTAGTAGAAAAATCTGGTGATACGATGAAAGAAATCGTTGATTCAGTTGCTAAAGTGACAGATATTATTGGTGAAATTTCTTCAGCATCTGATGAACAAAGTCGGGGTATTGAACTAGTATCTCAGGCTGTTAACCAAATGGATCAAGTGACGCAACAAAACAGTACTTTAGTACACGAACTCGCAAGTTCAGCACGCACCCTGGAAACCCAATCTATGGAGTTATCTAAAGCAGTCGCTGTGTTTAAACTCTCATAATTTGAATATTAATTGAGTTTATCATACTGTGTATGTTGAACTAAAATTGACCATAAACTCAAATAGCCAGGCTCTGCTTGGCCATTTGAAATTAGACACGCTTTTGACTTAACACGTTGCTATAGAGTAGTGCACAGAAACAACACCAACATTTTCAAACAGAACCAAACGTGAGCCTCATATCTCATCCAATACAACATTTAATAGGCTATGGTAATAAATTTTCTTTTTGCTTTTATGTAATACCAACCAGTTCAAAGGCTTTTATGCCTATTTTGAAAGCCTGCAGAACCTCCTTTTCCTTTCACTTAAGAAATATTATGAGTTAGCTTGCGATAATGGTGATAAAGACGGTTGTAATGAATATTCAGCACTAAATACAAAAGGCTATTAATAACACTGAATACAACCAACACATTAAGGAATTTTAAACCTAAACCGCCTAATAAAGCGCTTTTAATTCATCAGGCGCATTCCATCCTAAAAACCAAGCCTAAAAGAATAACCAATAACTCATATCAGACATTTTCTCTAAATTTTTAAAAGTTTAAGGTTGTGGCCATCATCTAGACTCGCCTTAGCTTGGATCGTATGCTTCCGATTAGCATAGATGCAAAAATAATTTTTTTTCACAGGGCTTAAATGGGAGCTGACCAGTGTTTACTATCAGAGGAGAGTTGATTTAATTGTTCTCTATGACTTCTAAGCCATGCATCCAAGGACTCTTGGATATATTGAGTTCTTTGGATACATCTAGCAGAGAACGGTCTCCTCGGTTATTAGCCAATTTAGTTGCATTCATTTTAAATTCATCTGAAAATTTTGGGTTAACCACATTTCTAAATCTCCTATTATTTAATGGTAGTGTACTATAAAATTATTAATAACTATCCTAATTCATAGGGGATGCGTTTAAACTTTTTCATGGGTCTCTCTTTTTAAAAACAAAAATAAGTATGTATTTTAATCTTATCCTTGTAGGAGGAAGAAGTCCATTACATCAATCGGGAGTTTTTTTCGTTGTTAGAGCAAAAGCAAATATCAATTCTCTTTTGGTAGCAAAATACAATGAAATGGGCTTTGAGCTTTCTCATAACGAAATGAAATTGACAGAATGAAAATCTAAAGACCATGATTTTGTTGACATGGATGTACTGTGGGCAAAAACAAATACCCCACTTAGAATCATTCAATTTTATGATAGCAAAAGAAAAGGCAAAGATTACCTAATAACAAACTTAGACAAGGCTCAAAAACGTGCAAAAAATCCTGTCACTTTATGGCTTAAGATGGCAAATTGAACTATTTTTCAAGGAATTAAAATCTTTTTTTAGCCTAAAAAAAGTCAGCACAGGGAACACCCATATTATTAAAATGCTAATATAGGCGAGCATTTTAACTTTGATAATAAAGCGTTACGTTGCTTTATCAGTCGGTATTTTATGGCAAACGATTATCTCAACACAGAAAACCTGCAGGAGCAGTTGAAGCTGACTTCCGAAATTAATGAATTATCTTAATTCAGAAGAGCAAGATATCAGTTTCTTAGATGAAATTTTCACATTTTTTCGAAAAATTGTAGGAGACCTAATACGAAACGAGATAAAGAAACGGAAATATTTACATCAGGCTTGATATCTTATTTCCAAATCATATAGATAGAATCAGACTTGCACAAAAAACGAACTTAAGTACTACCGTATGATTGAGTATTAGAATCAGAATTTACTAAGCAAATAATTAAACGCCCTGCAATTTTCTTATGGCGTTTAATTATTTTTCAATGTGATAAATACTTATAGCTTTTATTCAATTATTAGTGCATTACGCTAAAATACTTCTTAACATCCACGCTGTTTTCTCATGTACATCAAGACGTTGGGTTAGTAGATCTGCTGTAGGCTGATCATTTGCTGCATCGACGACATCAAATAGGCTTCTTGCCGTTCTTGCCGTTGCTTCTTGTGCCTCAACTAAAATTTTAACCATTTCATTTGCAGTAGGAACTGAAGTAACTTCTTTAATTGAACTTAATTCAATAAATTCTTTGTAGCTACCTGGTGCAGGGAAACCTAACGCTCTGATTCTCTCGGCAATAATATCTAGAGCATTCCATTGTTCGGTATATTGATCCATAAACATAGCATGCAATGAATTAAAATGAGGCCCTGTGACGTTCCAGTGAAAATTATGCGTTATAAGATAAAGTGTGAAGCTATCTGCTAAAAGATGGCTAAGGCCATCAGCAATTTTTTTACGGTCTGTTTCGTTAATTCCAATATTAATAGCAGGCATGTTACTCTCCTTTATTTTCAAAACATCAAATAGAACATATGATTATCTATGTTCCAAACTCTGAACTATATTGCCATAAAGTTGGAGGTAGGTTCAAGTGTTGAAAGTTGTTTAAGAGTAAATTATTCTATGAAAATATTACTTAGCCTCTTTGGTTACCTAAATAAGTGGCAATATGTCCCGTAGCTTCAACATCCTCAAGATCGTGAGTAACTAATAAAACCGGTATATTTTTTTCCCTGACATAGTTAAAAAGCCAATCTCTTACCTTAAATCGATTATTTGCATCTAATCTACTAAATGGCTCATCTAAAAGAAGGCCTTTAGGATTTGCTGCAATCGTTCTAACTAAAGCGACGCGGATATATTGTCCTCCCGAAAGTGTATTTGGCATTTGTTGGCTTATTTCACTTAACCCAACTTGGTGTAATAAGTCCAGAACATAGGCTTTTTTTTCTTTAGATGTGAATTTCTGAGAAATAGCATAATTGATGTTATCCAATACAGATAAATGAGGAAATAGCATCCCAGATTGAAATAAAATACCTAACTGCCTAAGATGCGGGGCTAAATGGGTTATAGCTCTACCATAAAGCTCTATTTCACCAGAAGCTGAAAAATAATTTTCAAGGTGCCCCAAAAGATAATTTAATAATGTTGATTTACCACTTCCTGAGGCGCCCATCAAAGCTTTGATTTCACCTGGTTTAATTTGCATTGTCAGATCATCAATTAACACCTTGTCTTGGGCCATACTTTTTTTTATTGTGATATTTTTTAATTCTAGCATTTTTTATCCTATAGCACTTTCGCTGTACAATTCACTCTTTCTCGTACATTTCCAGAGTAATCCACCCATCAATAATATCAATAAGGAAAGAGCGATCTGCATAATTGCAAATGCTGCTAATAAGCGCTTACTTCCTCCTTGAGCAAATATAAGGGCTTGGCTATTAAGTGTTTCAATTTCTCCTCCTGAGAGCAAGAATGTAGGGAGGTATTGATTAAAACTGATTATAAATCCGAGTAGAACCGTAAATATAATAGGGTGAATTAATAGTCTAATTTTTACAAAAAAATAGCTATAGGCTGGTGTTTTACCTAAACTTAATGACGCATATAGCCATCTTTTATCAAATGCGGCTAATGGCTTTTGTAGCATAAAATAAAAATAAGGCATCATATAAATCATATGCCCAATTACAACTGCGAAAAACGGGGGGATGTTTAATTGGTTTAACAAAATAAGTATACCCAACAAAAAACCTATCATAGGCATTAACAGCGGTAAAAAAAGTAACATAGAGGCATAATGTCTAACCTTGGTACCTTTAGTTATTTCAATTAAAAACATCACTATGATAAGAGAGAATAAAACCGAGATAAATGCTATCAAAAGCGTATTAAACAGTAAAGGTAGACTCAAAATAGCCACTTCTTTCCAATGGACTAAAGTTAGGCTTTCTGGCCACAACATTGGATATGGCCAATATGTAGCAACAGACAAGATAAATAAACCTATTATTCCGAGCACTAGTGTGAATCCAATAAAAAAATTTAAGATAGGCACTCCATTCATTAAATATCTGACTGAATAGCTTTTTTTGATTGCACTATGGTGCGTCATAATAAAATGAAATAGATCACTACATATTTTAATAATCAAATGGAATAGTAATAGTGCGAATAAGCCAAGAATAATTAGCCATCCTCCCAATAAAAAAGCCTGGTGCCTTGAAAATTCATTGGTTTCATTGAATAGTGTTAATATCATTACTCCTAGTGTTTGGGGCTCAAAAGGCGCGAGAATAACTGCCATTTCAACATGCCCTATGACAAAAATAATTATCGTATAAAGAGGAAATTTTAGATGTTGATAAATTTGAGGTAAAATACATCTTATGATTGCAAATGCTTCTTCATAACCAAGGCTTTGTGCAACTTTAATTTGATTTTTGAAATCATGTGTAAGAGTGACGCCAAGTAAAATGAACCAAATAAATGGGGCCTCCTTAATTGCCATAGCCAATATATAAAACCCACCTGATGGTGAATGTATTAGTGATGTGGTATTGGGTAATATTGGCCTTTCACTCACAATAAACCATGTAAGCCATCGTTCTAACATACTTGCATTTGAAAAGGTGAGTTCTAATAAAATTGCAAATGTAGGGTGCGGAATAATAAAAATTGCACCCATTAGTATACTAATTAACTTAAATTGATTTTTTAAAAATGCATAAACGATGAATATGTAGCATAGTATTAATGCAATTAAAGTACTTAGCACAGCGACTTTAATTGAAAATATCGAGCTATCAACTAAAGCTGATTTATTAAGATTTGAGAAGCTTTTTGCTATGAAATCCCTAATTGGCCACTCTATACCCTGCCCTATCATTCCCCAAATAAAACCAAATACGCCATATCCAAGAGGGAGGCTTATTAAAATCATCAATAAAATAGGTAATGCCAACTTATTTTGCAATTGTTGTTCCTTTAGCTATCATTTTTTATTATTTTCTTCGTTATTTATAACGATATCTATTTTCCCATTCTTCGGTTAATGCTTTATCCCAACTTGGATGAAATTCACTGAGAGATAAAATATTTTCTTCATTTTGCAATAATGGTATGGATTTGAAATGCGTATTTTCCAGTTCAGTTAATTGGGAAAAATCTAATACTGTTTTATCCCCCCAATTTTCAGGACTCGCTTTATAGGCTTGCGCTTCAGGCGAAATTAAAAAATTAGCGACAACAAGTGCGGCCTCTTTATTTTGAGTAAATTTAGATATCGCAATAAAATGAACATTGCTTAAGCTGCCTGCAGGCATATGAAAAAAATCAGTTTCTTTAGGTAAATCGTATCTTATTTTCATACCTTGTAAATTTGCCGCATTAAATGTTATTCCCATAGATAAAATTTCATCATCAAATAATCGCAATAAAGTGTTCTGTGAATTGGAAAAATAGTTACCTTCAAAATATAGATTAGGATGTAATTTATCTAAATATGACCAAAGTGGATAGGTTAATTGCTCAAATTCTTGCCTATTGATTGCATTTACATCTGAATAAAACCTTGGATCATCCGCCAATTGGGAAAGTGTTTGTTTTAAAAAAGACACTCCTACAAATTCAGGTGGTGCTGGGTAACTAAATCTCCCTGGACTATTTTTTGTAAATGATAGAAGTTCCATGGGGTTTTTAGGCAGTGATTTTTTATCAATGATTCGGCTATTGTAGTAAAATGTCAGATTCGCAAGTCCCCATGGCACTTCACTTCCTTCCGTAGGAATACCAAAATCCTTTGTTAAAAAGGGTCGTTCGGTAACATTTAACAATGCATAGTTAGGTAAAACATCAACCCAATCTTTTAACAGCTTTTGATTTTCTTTTAAAATGGCAAAGCTTTTACCATTGACCCAAAGTAAATCGACGCTACTCACTGCTCCATCTTGTTTTTCACTTCTCTCAGAGAGCATCAAAGAGACGGCGTCTGTTGTACTGTTTATTTTGATATGTTGAAAATCTATACCGTATCTTTGGCTTAATTGCTCCGAGACCCAAACTAAATAGCGATTGATGGAAGGATCACCACCAAAAGCAAAGAACTTTACTCGTTGCCCACGGCTTTTGTTTTCAAGCAAAGCCCAGTCTATTTCATCCGTGCTAGTCTTCATTGAATAAGGAAGTTTGCTCATTAACGTAAATGATGAAAATAAACAGATAATTAAAACAATAATTTTCACTAATAAATATTCTCCGACTTATATTGGACAAAGTATACGCTTGTTTTTAATTTTCTTCATCTTAAAGAATTTTAATCTTTATTTATACTTTCTATCATCGAGCCGTTATAATATAAAAATGATGCATGAATGATAACTATATTTAAGTCATCAACTTATAAGGAACACATATGCAAGATAAAATTAGGGCTATATTTACAGAAAACATTCAAACACAAATAGCATGTACTGAAAATTTACCTCAACAAATCGAAAATGCAGTAACTTCAATCGTTAATGGTTTGATACAAGGTCATAGAATTTTATGCTGTGGAGAAGGGATTAGTTCATGCTTAGCACAAATTCTTTCTATACATCTTATTAATCAATATGAAACACCAAGACCTAGCTTACCCGCTTTTTCTTTAGGGCATGGCCATGCGCTACTAGATTTTCATTCAAAAGATAGTGATGAGGGCATATTTGCTAAACAAGTTAAAGCCCTTGGACAAAGTAATGATATCCTTTTTGTTATTTCGCCTAAAGGTTTGTGCAAAGAAAGCATCCAAGCTATTGAAGCTGCGGTCACTAAAGACATGATTATTATTGCACTCACTGGAGCAGATGGCGGGGAAATTGCAGGGCTTCTAAATGATAACGATGTTGAGATTAGAATTCTCTCTCAAAATACCTCCAGAATACATGAGATTCATCACTTTGTTATCAATTTGCTTGCAGAAATGATTGATAATAGTTTGTTTAACATTCAGCGTAATTAATACATCTAATGAAAATCATGTTATTATAGTGATGAGTATTTTATAAGCAATTAATTCGTATTTATTTGGCGTATCTGAAGTTTATAGGGAAAATTATGTATTTTTTATCTAACAACATTAAAAAAGTGAGTGCTATTGCACTTCTTGTATCGTCTGCCTTTTTACTCCAAGGATGCATTGCTGCTGTTGCTGGTGGAGCAGTTATGGCAACAAAAACAGTGACTGATCCAAGAAGTGTTGGTACTCAAGTAGATGATGGGACTTTAGAAATTCGTGTTGAGACCACGATTAGAAAAGATGAGCAGCTCAGAAAAGAAGCCAGGATTTCTGCGACTGCCTATGAAGGGACTGTTGTACTTGCAGGACAAGCACCCTCCCAAGACTTAATAGACAGGGCCAGACAAATTGCTGAGGGTGTTGATGGCGTTAAAAAAGTCCATAATGAAGTTAGATTAGGCTCGCCTATAGGTTTAGATGTTGCTGCTAGTGATTCATGGACAACAACCAAAGTCCGGTCACAATTACTGACCAGTAGTGATGTAAAATCTTCAAATATCAAAATCAATACCGAAAATGGAGAAGTCTTTCTTTTAGGACTTGTTACTAGACAAGCCGGTGCTTCAGCAGCAAATCTTGCATCGAATACCGCTGGAGTAAGAAAAGTAATAGTTGTCTTTAATTATTTAGACTAATTCATACTTATTTTGACTGAGGTCAAATAATACTATTTTCCTCAGTCAATCTTCGGTAAGACCTAAAGTATGGCTAAACCTATGCTATTTTTGCATTCAATGCTATTTACTTAGGATTTTACAACAACCTCTATATTTTCTTCTTTAAATTTATTTTTTAGTGCTTGCTTGGATTCTTGCACAATTTCACCACTGGTGCTAATAGACATATGATCCGCATGGCTATTATGTCTAGATTGCCAAAGCATGACTAATTTTATTGTATCTTCCCTCTGTTTTTCAGTTAATTTAACCCCGTCAGCCCATTTCCCTGTTTCTACCGCCTCTACAAGCCTTTTATAGATGTCGGGGGTCATTGAAGCTAATATGGTTTCTATAGTATTATAGTTCATATTTTTTTCCTCTTTATTTCTTTTTTTGCTATGCTTACTATATCATTAAAACGAAGAGGGAGTTACATTATGAATCAAAAAGTTTACGTTGCCTGTCCAGAAAACCAAGAAATACATGTTTTTACTCTATCTACACAAGGAGAATTGTCCCTTGTGCAAATTGTTGCAGTGCCAGGTCAAGTTCAACCGATGGTTTTTTCCAAAAATAAATCATTTCTATATGTTGGAATAAGACCTGATTTTCAAGTACTAAGCTATGCAATAGCCCCTGAATCAGGAGAACTCTCTTTTGCTGGTTCAGCTCCTTTATTAGGTAGTCCGACCCACATTGCTATTGATAATACAGGTAAATACTTTTTCAGCGCATCATACAGCTTTAATCATGTCAGTATTTGTCCTATTTCACAAGAAGGGATAGTAGAAGCTCCTATTCATACAATAGAAGGCATTTGTGCACCTCATTCAGTCAATCCTATTAGCGATTCAAACACTATCCTTATTCCAGCACTTAAAGAAGATAAAATCAGAGTATTTAATCTAGCAAACGGCACATTAATAGAAGCTGACACCGCTTATATGATTCAAAAGGGTGCCGGACCTAGACATATAACATTTCATAACACAAAACAAATTGGATATTGTCTAAATGAACTAGATAGCACCATCTCAACAATTAAGTTGCCTGATGAAAATTCCACCCTTGTTGATATTCTTCAGACTCACTTATCAGTACCTGTTGATTTCAATCAAACTTACTGGTCAGCAGATATTCATATAACCCCTAACAATCGTTTTCTCTATTGCAGTGAAAGAACCTCTAGCCTTCTTACAGCAATAGAATTAAATTCTGAAGGTCTTATAAATAAAACAATTGGCTATTATGACACTGAACTTCAACCTCGTGGATTTGCTATTGATACAACTGGCAAATTCTTGATTTGTGCAGGTCAACAATCAGATAAACTTAGCCTATACCATATCGATCAAAATTCTGGTGAGTTATTGCATAGAACTCAATACTCTGTTGGCAAAGGTGCCATGTGGGTCTTAATCAAATAATCTAGGCATCGTGATTCGATTCATGTCCCAATCCTTCATTTACCTCATTTAGATATAAGGGGCAATGATTTTGATTTATTAGTAAAATTGCTAGCTAAATAGTAGAGCAAATTTATTTTATAAAATGTGTTCATTATATTTGGCTATTAACACTAAAAAGAGTCTCTTAAAATTAATCGAAGATGTTAATTAAATTTTTACTATTTAATGAAAACACCTAAATTTTACTACTGGTGAATTATCGAGTAGAGCCCAGGAACCTCCCCTGAACCCTCTCACAGAACCGTACGTGAGCCTCTCG
>NZ_JBHLXE010000088.1:0-40406 GCF_042432445.1 Thorsellia kenyensis
TAGGGTAAGTAATGATAATCCCATGTCAGAATCGTTATTTAAAACCTTAAAATATAACGCATTATTGCCATTAAAACCGTTTGATAATATACAAGAAGCTAGAGAATGGGTGTATCAGTTTGTTCAGTGGTATAACCATGAGCACTTACACAGCAGCAATCAATTTATTACCCCTGCTGATAAACGCGTAGGTAAGGATGTGGCTAAATTACAGAAAAGACAAGAGGTAATGAACCGCAAGAAAGAAAGCCATCCTAATAGATGGGCTAAAGGGCGTATACGTGATTGGAGTCCAATAACTAAAGTGACGCTTAATGAAATGCCTAAAAAGGAAAAAACAAACGGTGTTGCTTAGTATGTAAAAATTATAAATAACTAACAACTATCTTGACAAGTTCCGCCTTTAATGATGGTGTGCTATAAAATTCTTAACAAGAATCCTAATTGATATCGATATTGATATTGATATTGATATTGATAGGGGGCATGTAATGCAGCAAAATTTGAAAGCAACATCAAACGCCCACTGAAATTTTTAAAGGCTAATTGATTAGCTTCATTCACATTCAATCGTTTGCATTTCTTTAGTTGCTGCTTTAATCATTGAGTTAATTTGACTTGCATTATTAGCCGTAAATACTTTCCCATTAGTGGCATTAGCTAAACAGGTCCCCGCCCCAGCACCTAGAATATCAATAACATTAATTTTTAGTTTAGGATGAGAATTTGCAAGCGCATTGGCTATAGCACAAGGATCACCATTACATGTTTCCTTGCCATCAGAGATAACTAATATCATAGATTCTTTAGAAGGATCTAATTGATGTCCTGCGTAGATCAAACCTTGTGCAAGAGCAGTTCCACCGGCCGGTGCCATATTATTTATTTTGCTTATCAATTGGTTTCTCATATTGCTTGCTACAGGTTTATTGATATCAATTCGATTACAATCGAAAGCAGAAACTAAACCAATATCAACATGCTTAGGCAATTTATTTATTACATCCACAGTTGATTTTTTGGCTACGCTCATTCTTTTAGGTTCATCTTCTATTCCCGGGACAGGGATGCCATTTTCCCATAAAGCAATTTGATCAGGCTTTGCATTCATATTTATTGACATAGAACCAGATGCATCTATTAACAAAACAATCTGTGCCTTCTCAGATTCAATTCTTTTTTTCTTAATTTTACACTGAGCAATCTCTTCCGCTTTTTTTATCTCAGCGGGAGATAATTTAGTTGTTACCTTAGGTTTATTTTCTGGCATTTTTACTTCTTTAGGTTTTTCAGACTCTTTAGGTTTCTCTGAATCTATAGGTGGCTGCGGTTCTTTTATGGGTTCAGGCTCTTGAGGTGGTTCTACTTCTTTTATCGGCTCAGGATCTGGTATGGGGGCAAGCACAAGAGGTAAATTACTTTTCACAGGAGTAGAGACTTTGCGTTTTAATTCCTCAATAGGTTTTTTTAATTCCTCTGTGGACTGTGCATTTTCAACCAAAGGCTTGTCGAAAAAAGGGAAGTGCCCATTTTTGTTCCAAAAGTCCCATAAGTAATAGCTAACAAAACCTATAATTAACAAAACGAATAGAGTAATTAATCCAGGTAAAATACAGCCCTTGTTGAAAAAAGGGGGAGCAGGTGTAGGTGGTGGTACTATTGGTTTAATAGGGGTGATAAATTGTTCATCTAAAGTAATAATTGGTGTGCCGTTTAAAGAATACAAAGCGTTAAGATTTGGAAACTGAACGGCACTATCTATAATACTTCTCTCTTTATCATTAGTTAAATGATTAGAATGCTCTTTAATCGCTGAAAGAAAGTGATCGAGGGTTTGTTTTAAGTTGCTTTGTGCTTCAGGCTCAAGAGATTCAAAAGCGACAGGTTGGCCTTGAATCTCAGTATACCACTCTAATACTCCTGCTTCTGGCGATTTTGGGGTAGCGTACAGTTGAGTAATTGTCTGGCCAAAAGGGGCAAGCACAGAACGGAGTAATTCATATTTAGCAAGTATTTCATCAACATTTCTAATATTTTCACGTCTTGCAATTCTATTCATGTGCTTGTTCACTCTTTTGCTTATATATTAAAAAATAAGTGTAATTAAACACTTAATTTTAGACTTTCTCAATCTTATTTTTCATTATTTGCGTCTGAGTGATCTGCGCTAGAGAGGGTGTTTATCTCAAGCAACCAGTGCTGAAGTTCACTCGCCGTTTTAAATAAGTTAGTGTTTTTATCTTTTGAGAAGCGACTCTCTTTTTGTTCAGTACCACTGACTTCAGAAATTAATGAGAGACGATCTTGTTCAAGCACTAAAGTGTTGTAATAATTGATTAATTCTTCCTTATTTGTATTTTTAAGTGCATTAATCAGTTCTTGACGACGATTGAATTCAGCATTCATTTTATGAAAATCCGTTAAAAATCGCGACGCTTCCTCTGATAGGGTTTGCTCAGGTTCTAGCAATTGACTTAATAATCCAGATTTATATTGTTCAAAGTCATTATCGCTAAGCGCTTTAAGTTTTTCTTGTGCTTCATGATAAAAGGCATCAAAATAAGTTTTAAGTTCTGCTGGCTGTTTTATGTTGCTCTGCAATAAAAATCCTAACCCAAATTGCTCACCTACAGGCATCGACAAAGTAAAAAGCGCATAACCCAATTGTTCTTGACTTCTTAATTTATCGTAAAACCATGGCTGAATTATCTCGTTCAAGAGACGAGTTTTCGCCTCGTCTTTAAATAATTGCTTATCCGCCTCTTGCGATATGTTTAGCTGATGAAGGGGGACGAATAAACTGAATATTGCAGAATCGGTAGTTGTTCCCTTGCGAGTTATTTGCGCTTGAGCAGGATGACTTATTTTTAGTTTGGGATAAATAAATGGATCAAAAGCAGAAGTGTCTTTATGAATAAGCTGAGGGCTAGCTGATGCTAATTCATTGATAAAATCTGCAATTTGTTTATTTGTCAAGTTTCCTACTGAGAGGATCTCTAATCCTTTGTTAGAAAATAATTGATCCTTGAACTCAACCACTTCACTTAAGGAAATATCTTCCAGTGCTTGGCGTCTATCGTCTCTTTCAAAGTAAGGTAATTGGGAAACAACTTGAATCGGCTGAATGGCTAGTTCATAAGGTTTGACGTTATCTGCTTGGTCTAATTTTTCCTTATACCACAATTTTGCTTGTGCGAGTTCTTGTTCACTGATATTGAATTGCGCATATTGGTTTATCAATTCAGCGAGTAACTCTAACAAATGCTGGGTGTAGCCGTTCGCATTAATCGTTAAGCCTGCATTATCATAGCTTGAAAAAGAGATGCCAGCGATATCTGCCTTGAATCTAAGTTCATTTAAACGTAAGACAGCGATATAATCAACAAGGGCTGAAAGGATCTGTTGTTTTTTTTGTTCATTTAACGCTTCAGGTACATCTTGGGCTGCCGTTCTTAATTTTAACGTGACATCAGCTTGTGGTTGGTTAATAAAAGAGAGACTAGGCATTGAATAAACGGTAATAGCTAAATTTTTAAGCGCTTCGTTTTTGGCTAGTTGAGCAATTTCTAGGCTATTTATTTTAGCCGGTATAGAGATACTGTCATCGGCCTGATGAACTAAAGAAAAGTCATCCGCAAGAAAAGGATTTAACTGTGGCAGTGACAGAGTCCAATTTTTTTTACGCTCGTCTAGACTGTTTTTGTCTTCAGGGCTTATCTTCGCTATTTTATAGGGAGCATCAACGAAATAGGCCACTTTATCGGTTTTTTCATCAGGAGACATTATCCAGATTCTGGCATTGTCAAGTGTGAATTGATTGAGTCTATTTTTTATTGCTTCTGGATTCATTTCTGAAATAGCATGATCAACATCAAGCACATTTTCTAATGGATAAAGTAGCATATTATCCGCTAAGTCAGAAACATAATCTAAATCGCGAGTCAGGGTAGGAAATTCATAATCTATATTAAGTACGCGTTTTATTTCATCAAAATAACTCGTTTGTATGCCTTTTTCTTTGATTAAATCGATGTATTTAAAAACTGCTGCAATCACATCCTCTTTATTTTCGTAGCCTTTATCAGTCAATTCAATGGAGATATTAAAGGTTCCTGCATTTCTAAATTGAGGCAAATAGGCACCAGCGCTTAGCGTATTAATTAAACCTCTGTTTTTTAGTTCTGAGGATAAGGTCCCTTTATCTGAATTACTTAGTAGATAAGAAATATATGTTTCATTTTTTTCTAAGAAACGTCTGCTTTGAGGATCGATTTGGGTATCTGTTAAGATAAATTCAATATTTAACCTTTTTTGAGGTTGAACGGGAACATAGTGAATAAAAACACCCCTGTCTTCATCTCTAACGACAGGTATATTGAGCTCAGGAGAATTTTTATTATGATTCGGTATCCGCCCAAAGGTATTCACTGCTAATGTTTTGAGTGCTTCAATATCTCTAGGGCTATAGATGACGCCTACCATATAGTTTGCCGAGTAGTTCTCTTGATAAAAGCGTGTTAGTTCTTCTTGTAGTTTACTCTCTGGTTTATCACTTAATGTTTCAAGATTGCCACCAAAAAATTGTGATACAGGATGAGCAGGATTCAATGTTTCAGAACCGATTTGTGCTATTCTCATCCCATCACGAGCTCTTGCTAATGTAAGTTCTGAATTAACTGCATTTCTCTCTTTGTCTGCATTTATCGGATCTAAAAGAGGCGCAGCAATCGCATCAGCTAATCTGTCTAACCCTTCTTCAAATCCACTGTCGTCTATTTCAAAAAAATAATTGGTACGGAATGCGGCTGTACTTGCATTATGCATCCCACCAAATTTTTTTAAGAATTCACTGAAGCCGCTGGGTTCAGGGTATTTTTCGGATCCCATCAGTACCATGTGTTCAAGGTAGTGTGCTAAGCCCTGTTGAGATGAGGGATCGTCTAATGAGCCTATGGGTAAGGCAAGAACTCCCATGGAACGAGTGGCTTTAGGATCTGAAACTAACAGAACGGTCATTTGATTACTGAGTTTTATTGGTTGGTAAATTCTATTATCTGCTGGGCTTTTATTTATTTTTATATTTAAGATCTCAAGGGCGCTGCTTGAATCATCATGGGCAGAATTGCTTGCTTCGCTGGCTTTTGCTTGACTAATTAAGGAGATATTGCTAGACAAGAAGCTTGTAATCAGAGTGCCTGTAATAACTGTGGTTAATATACGTTTTTTAAAATAAGATTTTTTCATATTTTTTCCTTAATTAAATTTCATCCGTGGTTAATTAAAAAAGAGAGCAAAACAGATAAAAAACATAATAAAAACAGACTGATTGTTTTATGCTTTGTGGTAACTATATGCTCGCAAACAGTGTAAATAAATCGAATGCTAGTAAGACGTAATTTTTTATTTCACTCTGACTAACAAGCTTAGGAACTCTTGGCGAGTGGTTGGATTGGTTTTAAAAATCCCGCCTAAAGCCGTCGTTGTCGTGACACTTGTTGCATCTTTTATGCCTCTTGCTTTAACGCAATAGTGAACAGCATCAATAGAGACTGCCACATTTTTTGTGCCTAAAAGTGTTTGTAATGCGATTAGAATTTGCTGAGTTAATCTTTCTTGTACTTGAGGGCGTTGCGAGAAGAATTGCACTATCCTGTTTATTTTAGAAAGACCGATGACTTTTTCCTTAGGGATATAAGAGATAGTGGCTTTACCGTCAATAGTCACAAAGTGATGTTCACATGTGCTGGTCATGGTGATATCTCTTACCGTGACCATTTCATCGACATTCATTTTATTATCTATGACGGTAATTTTAGGGAAATTACTGTAATCTAGTCCCGAAAAAATCTCATCGACATACATTTTTGCTATTCTTTTTGGGGTTTCAGTTAAACTGTCATCCATCAAATCAAGCCCTAATACTTTCATAATTTCTTGCATATGGGCTTCAATTTTTTTTCGGCGGGAGGCGTTGTCCAGCATAGGTTCAATCAATGGCGTTTCAAGTCCTTGAGCCATTAGAGCATCTTTTACTGCGATCGCTTCACGTGTTAAAGAGTTCATTTTATTTGTCATAGATAGGTTACCTGATGCTAAGATTTATTATGCTTACATAGCCAATATAGAGAAATTAATATAAAGAGTCATTATATGTGAAATTTAAAGGGTTAGGGTGACTATACCTAAAATTTATATCCCGTGTAATTGCTAAACCATCTATTACCCTTTGGTCGAACTTAAAGGGGTGATTAGAACAAGAATAGTTACTTTGTTTGAATATAGGTGCTGGTAACCCTAATAGCTCCGATGTCAGTTGGTAAAAAGCATTTCTTGATGGGTGTATCGGTGCACATAGATTATATATGGGCATTAACTTGCGATTGCAAGGGGAGAATGGATGAATTAATTTATCATTTATTATTGAGTCTATCGCATTGATGACATCCTCACCATGGACAAAGTTAACTAATGAGGTTCCCTCAAGTTGCAATGCAGCCTCCGGCTTTTGAAAGAAACGGCCAGGATGTCTGTTTGCACCAGCTAAGCCTGCAAGCCTGAGTATGGTGATGTTATCTTGTAAACTTTCAATCAAATACTGTTCTAACTCAACAAGTACCTTACCGGGTAGAGAAGATGGATTACAACTACTTGCTTCATCATAAACGCCGGGTGAATCGCCATAGACTGAGGTTGAACTGGTGAATATTGTGTGCTTGACTTTAAAGTTTTTAGCGATTGTGATTAGTTGTTTAACGCTAGCACTGTAATGTTCTAAAATAGCAGGGTTTCTAGATGCAGGAAGCGTGATGATTAAACAATCTGTTTCTTGAAATAGCCCTTGAATTGAAAGTAAAAGAGGATCGGGTAGACGTTTTTTTTCGTTTAAAAGGGCTTCATATTCATTTTCACTTATCGGTAAAGTCAAAGGATAACAGCCAACTGAATTTTCTTTTGGGGGCTGATAGTCTAAAAGACTTCTTTTAGAGCCAACTACTTGATGCTTAGAAGAGAGTCTATGAGCAAGCGGCATACCTAACCAACCGAGTCCAACAATGGCTATTTTCATCTCTTCTCCTAAGTGATTTTCAATGATTACCTTATTATAATTTAATTTCCCCCACTGAACAGGGGATAGTTTAATTCTATTTTAAAGCGAATACAGTTGATCATTTTTATTCTGTCATCAGGACAGTGAAACGATAATAACAATTATGATTGTAACTTACTTTACCTCTTAACGGGCAAAAAAGTCGTAAGCATGCGTAAAAAAACATACCTTTACTATAAAAAAAGTTATTATAATAAAGTCAATCTTCAGATATTATTATTATTGGGGATATTTACTTTTTCAACGCGCTACTAGCTTTTGCGTTTACTCAATTTTTTAAATAAGGAACCTTGCCATGACAAATCAATCCATGCAGCAGATTATTGAAAGTGCGTTTGAAAAACGCTTAGAGATTACCCCGAAAACAGTAGATGAAATGACTAAATCGACCATTTTCGCAGTCGTTGATAAATTAGATTCCGGTGAATTACGTGTAGCTGAAAAAATAAATGGTCAATGGGTAACTCACGAATGGTTAAAAAAGGCAGTGTTACTTTCATTTAGAGTTCAAGATAATCAAGTTTTGCCAGGTTCTGAGACTCAATACTTTGACAAAGTCCCTCTAAAATATAGCCAAACAACTCCTCTTGAATTTATAGAGCAAGGTGTTCGTGTTGTTCCTCCAGCTACGGTAAGAAAGGGCGCATTTGTTGCTAAAAATAGTGTCTTAATGCCATCTTATGTAAATATTGGCGCCTATGTTGATGAGGGTACTATGGTAGATACCTGGGCAACCGTAGGATCTTGTGCACAAATTGGTAAAAATGTGCATTTATCTGGCGGTGTGGGTATAGGAGGGGTGCTAGAACCTCTTCAGGCCTCTCCTACTATTATCGAAGATAACTGCTTTATCGGTGCTCGTTCCGAAATAGTAGAAGGCGTCATTGTGGAAGAAGGTTCTGTGATTTCAATGGGCGTATACATAGGTCAAAGTACAAAAATCTATAACAGAATGACTGGAGAAATAACTTATGGAAGAATTCCTGCGGGCTCGGTCGTTGTGTCAGGTAATCTACCAAGTAAAGAGGGTAACTATAGCTTGTATTGCGCAGTTATTGTTAAGATTGTTGATGAAAAAACCCGAGGTAAAGTCGGCATTAATGAGCTTCTTCGAGTTCTAGATGATTAATTTTTGAGAGACACTTCAACTCTTTTAGTAACGTAATACGCTAGTATTTTTTTAGGTATTACGTTGATTAACGCAAACTGTGCATAAGATTGCATATAAGAAGGTTGAGCAGATAGGCTGCTTTTAGGCAAATAATCATTCAGTTGTTGCTATTTGCAAACCCCCTTACTTTTGCCAGTATCATGTAGTCAATAACAATTTATCTTATAGCACTAAAAACTGAGATTTAATTTTTTGGAGTTCATCTCTTAGTAGAGCCGCCTGCTCAAATTCAAGATTTTTAGCATGTTCCAGCATTTTTTGCTCAATACGTTTAATTTCCTTAGTGAGTTCTTTGGGATTAAACAGGCTATAATCTTTTTGTTCAATCACCACTTGTTTTTTATTGCCTTTAGATTTGCCTTGCTGAGTCTCAATTTTGTAACCAATTTGTAGTATATCACCTACTTTTTTATTAAGTGCTTTAGGGATAATCCCAAGTTTAAGGTTATGAGCCTCTTGTTTAGCTCGACGTCTTTCTGTTTCTTCAATCGCTTCTTTCATCGCGGGTGTTATAGAATCCCCATATAAAATGGCTTTGCCATTTAGATTTCTTGCCGCGCGGCCTATGGTTTGGATGAGTGAACGAGTTGATCTTAAAAAACCCTGTTTGTCAGCATCTAAGATAGCAACTAACGAGACCTCTGGCATATCAAGACCTTCTCTTAGCAAGTTTATCCCTACGAGAACATCAAATTCACCTAATCTCAAATCTCTGATGATTTCAACACGTTCTACCGTATCAATATCTGAGTGAAGATATCTGACTTTCACTCCATGTTCTTGTAAGTAATCGGTTAAATCTTCTGCCATCACTTTTGTAAGAGTAGTGACAAGGACTCTTTCGTTTACATCTACTCGTAGTTTTATTTCTGATAATAAGTCATCGACTTGGGTCATGACAGGCCTTACTTCAATGGTTGGATCTAATAATCCTGTGGGCCTTACCACTTGTTCAATAACATCTCCCCCTGATTTTTCAAGTTCATAATCACCGGGTGTTGCTGAAACATAAATCGTTTGAGGCGATTTAGCTTCAAACTCTTCAAAACGCATAGGGCGGTTGTCAAGAGCTGAGGGGAGACGAAATCCATATTCAACAAGTGTCTCTTTACGTGATCTATCCCCCTTATACATAGCGCCAATTTGTGAAACGGTCACATGGGATTCATCAATAATTAATAATCCATCGGCAGGTAAATAGTCAAATAGTGTGGGAGGTGGATCACCAGGATCTCTGTTAGAGAGGTATCTAGAGTAATTTTCTATGCCTGAACAATAGCCTAATTCATTCATCATCTCAATATCATATTGAGTTCGCTGACTTAACCTTTGCTCTTCGACAAGCCTGTTGTTTTCTAATAATTGCGCTTTTCTTTCAGCTAATTCTATCTTTATATTTTCTATTGCCTCTAATATACGTTCTCTTGGGGTAACGTAGTGAGTTTTGGGGTATATAGTTATTCTTGGTACAGAACTAATGAGATGTCCTGTCAATGGATCGAAGATACTCAATCGCTCAATCTCTTCATCAAAAAGTTCGATTCTAACTGCCCAGTCATCAGACTCGGCGGGAAATACATCAATGACTTCACCACGAACACGAAATGTTCCTCGGCTGAATACTTGATCATTACGAGTATATTGGAGCTCAGCTAACCGTTCTAGAATATCCCTTTGCCCAATTATCATGCCGACGGACATATGTAGCATCATTTTTAAATAGAGTGAAGGATCACCAAGACCATATATAGCAGAAACAGAAGCTACCACGATAACATCCCTTCTTTCTAAAAAAGCTTTAGTTGCAGAGAGCCTCATTTGTTCTATGTGTTCATTAATAGAAGCGTCTTTTTCAATAAATGTATCCGAACTTGGTACGTATGCTTCAGGTTGGTAATAATCATAATAGGAAACAAAATATTCCACGGCATTGTTAGGGAAAAAAGCTTTCATTTCACTATATAATTGAGCCGCAAGAGTTTTATTGTGAGCAAGAATTAGTGCAGGTCGATTTAAGTCAGCTATGACATTCGCCATTGTAAAAGTTTTACCTGATCCTGTGACACCAAGAAGAGTTTGGTGCGCCAGTCCATCTATCAAGCCTTCTTTTAAAGCTCGAATGGCTTCGGGTTGATCTCCTGCTGGCTTATAGTCACTGACTAACTCAAAATTTTTGCTCATAAATTTGAACCCTTAAGATAACTGAATCATAAAAATAGCGCGTTAGATTATATTGAAAATCAATGTTTCGTTGATAATTCTTTTTTTAATGGAGTTCACTTTGTGCTTCGTGATGTTTATTTCAATACAAAAAATAAACATAGTTGCCTGAAAACGTGTTCATTTAGTAAGAAAAAGAGCAAGTATTGCACACTCAATTGGCGTATTTATACCTCGTAATTCATTGTCCATAATAACTGCTGCTACGGTTCGTTGCAATAGGGTCAGTACAATCATAACTAGGGCATTATTCTATTTGCTAGTGTGGCATTTATTGTGCAAAATCGTGACTAATCCTCAATCTGAAGTAGTTGATTTACTGAGATAAACGATCTGGAAAACTTCAGTAAGAACTCACTTAGACTTGACCGTTTACGCCAGACTAACGCGATGTCTCTTTTAGGAATAGGTTCTTTAAAAGGAATGTAATGAATATTATTAGCAGTCAGGACGGGGGGAATGATGGCTAATTTAGGAAAAAGGGTTATTCCAATATTCATCATGACCATTTGTCTTAAAGTTTCTAGACTTGTTGCTTGAAAGCCTATTTGTTCTTTATTTCCAGCTTGATAGCATACTTCTAGGGCCTGAGCTCGCAAGCAGTGGCCTTCATCTAATAAAAGTAGATCATAGTCAGATAACTTTTTTAAACTAATATGAGTGGTATTTGACAACGGATGTAGAGGATTAACACCCAGCATAAACTCTTCTGTAAAAAGAAACTGAATATCTAACTGATGTTCTTGTGATTCTAACAGCGGCAAAGCCAGTATTGCAGCATCGATTTTTCCCTCTAATAACTTTTCAATCAAGACATCGCTTTTTTCTTCATGCAGCAATAAAGACAGTTCTGGGTAATCATTTTGTATGGCAGGGATCACATGTGGAAGAAGATAAGGAGCTATTGTTGGAAACAATCCTAATTTGAGACTGCCTTTTTCAGGTGATTGATTTCTTTTTGCATCTTCTTTAATCGCATCTACTTCACTTAAAATAACACGTGCACGGGCTAATATGGCCAATCCCGCCTCGGTAAATACAATATTCCTAGGTTCTCGTTCAATGAGTTGAACACCTAATTCATCTTCAAGTTTTTTTATTTGCATTGACAACGTAGGTTGACTGACAAAAGAGGCTGCTGCAGCTTTGCCAAAATGCTTATGCTCATCTAGGGCAATTAAATAACTTAAATCTCTTATATTCATTGAGTTTGCTAAGTGCTCGATAGTTAATTTGATTAAGATAAGCACCCATGATAGGCCATTAATAAAACTTTCCACTCAGGGTGCTTACTGATTACTTCTACTTTATGGGTTATTCCGATTTTTTAGAGATTAAATCGATGCATAAATACTTAAGATAATACGCTTATTTTTGGCGAATTAAATAATCAAATGCACCTAAACTGGCCTTAGCGCCTTCCCCCATCGAAATGATGATCTGTTTGTAAGGAACATCAGTTGCATCCCCCGCAGCGTAAACGCCAGGCATAGAGGTTGCCTGGTGATTGTCTGTCACTATTTCACCCATGCGATTTAATTCAATCGAATCTTTAAGCCATTCGGTATTAGGGAGTAAACCTATTTGTACGAATATTCCATCAACTGAGAGCTCTTTTGATTCGTTATTGGTTCTGTCAGTATATTTTAGTCCTGTTACTTTTTTACCATCACCTAACACTTCGGTTGTTTGTGCATTTTTTATGATAGTAATATTGCTTAAACTATTCGCCTTGTCTTGTAATACTTTATCTGCTCTTAATGTATCGCTAAATTCTAATACAGTTACATGAGATGAAATACCAGCAAGATCTATCGCTGCTTCAATTCCCGAATTACCTCCACCAATGACTGCTATAGGTTTTCCTTTAAATAGTGGGCCATCACAATGGGGACAAAAAGCGACGCCTTTATTACGATACTCATTTTCTCCAGGGACATTCATTAAACGCCAGCGCGCTCCTGTCGCTAATATCATCGCTTTAGTGACTAACTGCGCACCATTACTTAGCGTCAATTTGATCAAATCATTTTCACGTTCAATTGATTTGGCCATAAAGCCAGTCATGATATCAATATCATACTCTTTCATGTGTGCTTCAGATGCAGCAACGAGTTTTGGTCCTTCTGTATAAGGAACAGAAATGAAATTTTCTATGGCCATTGTATCCATTACTTGCCCACCTAAACGCTCTGCAATAACACCGGTTCTTATTCCCTTTCTTGCCGAATAAATAGCGGCAGCTGAACCCGCAGGACCAGCGCCCACGACCAGAACATCAAATGGGGCTTTTTGAGATAATTTTTGGGCGGCTTTTTCATCGGCACCAGAATCAAGCTTAGCCAAAATTTCTTTTAATGAGCTTCGACCTTGTAAGAAAAGTTCGCCATTTAGGAAAACAGATGGTACAGCCATAATTTCTCTTTTTTCAACTTCATCTTGATAGCTCGCACCATCAATTGCTGTATGGCTAACTCGTTTATTTAATGCTGCAATCATATTAAGCGCTTGAACGACATCTGGGCAGTTTTGACATGACTGAGAATAGAAAGTTTCAAATACTAAATTATCAGGCAACTCTTTGATCTGTTCGATTGTTTCTTCATCAAGTTTTGTAGGATGGCCACCTACATGCAAAAGTGCTAGTACCATTGACGTGAATTCATGCCCTAGTGGAAGCCCTGAGAAATATAGATGGGTTTTATGCTCAGGTGATGAGACTCTAAACGTGGCATCTCTAATGACTTTGTTGTGTTCAATGTTGATGGTTATCATTGAACTGAGCGAACTGATTTGCTCAAGCATTTTGAGCATATCTTTGGCTGTTTTTGATGCATTTTCTACATCAGAGTGAAGGTTCGCCGTTAAAAGTAAAGGGCGTTTTAAATGGGCTAAATAACCCTCTAATTGTTGTTTAATATCGTTATCTAACATAGTGTTGACTCCGTTCTATTTAGTTATTCGCTAATTGAATAGCAACCATTTGGTATGTTTTTAGATTAAGTTCTATTTTTAAACTCCATTTGCTCATGCAGGCAAGTGCGAGAGAGTTTACGTTTTTAGGCTATATAGGTTAAATAATTATCAGTTTTAAGTGTTGATTTATATTATCTATAAATACATTTTAACTAATAAATTATCTGAATATGTATCTATTTTAATCAAAAGTGCTAATTTTTTGGAAAAAAAAGGTTTGCAAAAGCAAACCTTTAAAAGTGCGTATCAGTTTAACTTTCTGTTAACTAATTAGATTTTACCTACTAAATCTAATGAAGGTTTTAATGTTTTTTCGCCTTCTTTCCATTTAGCTGGGCAAACTTCACCTGGGTTATTAGCAACGTATTGAGCTGCTTTTACTTTACGTAGTAATTCAGATGCATCACGGCCAATACCATTGTCATGAATTTCGCAAAGTTTGATATCTCCCTCAGGATTGATAAGGAATGTACCACGTAGTGCTAGGCCTTCTTCTTCTATCATTACATCAAAATTACGAGTGATGGTACCAGTTGGGTCACCAATCATTGGGTATTTAACTTTGCTGATAGCATCAGAAGTGTCTTGCCAAGCTTTATGTGAGAAATGCGTATCAGTAGATACTGCATATATTTCGACACCTAAGTCTTTAAAATGTTGGTAGTTATCTGCTAAATCTTCAAGTTCAGTAGGGCAAACAAAAGTAAAGTTTGCTGGGTAGAAAAAGAAGACTGACCATTTACCTTTAAGATCAGCATCTGAAACAGTTTTGAACTCACCATTGTGATACATGTTTGCTACAAATGGTTTTACTTTAGTATTGATTAAAGACATAACTTCTCCTTGTGGTTTAATGAACTATCATACGTTTTAAAAAAATATCTATACAAGTCTACTTTTATAGTATTCGCTTTGTACAGTATTTTTCACTTGCGGACTATAATACCTTAAATTATAGATAATAAAAATCGATTATTTTTATTAATTCAATAGATTTTATCTATTAATATAATTTTGTTTTATTAGAGCCCTCTTTTCATCTAAAGTGAGTTTTAAATGACTTTTCTATAAAAAATCGTTATTATATTTAGATTATAAAAGATTAATTAATCTCAAATTTTAAGTTTTAATGATATTGTTGTAAAAATAAGTCCATTACTTTCCTTTAAACAATGTTAATTAAAGTAAAACAAGCATAAGAAAACAATTAAACAATGGATATTCCTTGTGATAGATAATGATGGCTATCGCCCTAATGTCGGCATAATTATAACCAATGGCACTGGACAGGTCATGTGGGCGCGCCGGTATGGGCAAAATTCCTGGCAGTTTCCACAAGGGGGAATCAATCAAGGCGAGACGCCTGAAGAGGCTATGTATCGAGAGCTTTATGAAGAAGTAGGACTCAAACCAAAGCATGTCAAAATACTGGCTACGTCAAAATTATGGCTAAGATATAAACTACCTAAACGTATGATTCGTTGGGACAGTAAACCTTTGTGCATTGGGCAAAAGCAACGTTGGTTCTTATTAGAACTAATCGCTAAAGAAGACGAAATAAATATGGTAGCTAATGCTAAACCCGAATTTGACGGCTATAAATGGGTGACATTCTGGTATCCCATTCGACAGGTGGTCTCTTTTAAAAGAGATGTTTATAGAAGGGCCTTAAAGGAATTTGCTTCTATAGTTCAGTCACAGCATGCGCTAGCTAATAAATCCTTCGAGTCAAAAACTTACAGTTTTGATAAAAGTAAAGTGAATCGACATAAATTATTAGATCAAAATTATAGTGAGCTCCACAAAAAAGGAGGGAGTAGTGTAAAAGAGACTGATAAACAGGTTGCTGTAAGTTTTGAAAAAGAAGAAAAAGTGGAAAATAAAACCTTTAAACAGCCTCAAATCAATAGCCTTGGGAATCAACCTGCCACAACAGGAGCTACAAAAAACTATACGCACAAGAAAAAAAAGCGCTGGCCTCATAGGGCTGGCAAAAAAAATAAGACAAAATAGTCAGTTTAATAATAGTCAGTTTAATAAATGTTAGTTTCAATTAAATAATTTCTGTTTGGATACCTTAAATATGTCAGATAACACTTATTTCCTTTTTCCTAGTATTGATCCTGTGGCTTTAAGCATAGGCCCCTTATCTATCCATTGGTATGGACTTACCTATCTTGCAGGTTTTTTATTTGCTTTTATTCTCGGTGGCTATAGAGCCAAACAACCTAACAGCGGATGGAAAAAAGAGCAATTCGAGAATTTGCTTTTTGGCTGTTTTGCCGGAGTAATTTTAGGGGGGCGGGTAGGATATGTCCTTTTTTACTCTTTTGGGGAATTTTTAAATGACCCCTTATACCTTTTTAGAGTTTGGGATGGTGGGATGTCGTTCCATGGTGGATTAATAGGCGTATTTCTGGCTATATTAATTTACGCTAAATCTGCTGGCCGCTCTGTTATAAGTGTTGCAGACTTTATAGCTCCGCTCGTCCCATTTGGCTTAGGAGCTGGACGCTTGGGTAATTTTATCAATGGTGAACTCTGGGGGAGAGTGGCTGTAGATTTTCCTTATGCAGTATTGTTTCCGCACTCTCGAAATGAAGATGCACAATTCGTGACTCAACATACTGATCTTATGGACGTATTTATTCAGAATAACAATATGTTACCAAGGCATCCCTCACAGCTTTATGAAATGTTTTTAGAAGGGGCTGTATTATTTATTATCTTAAATTGGTTCATTAAAAAACCACGCCCTGTCGGGAGTGTTTCTGGTCTTTTCTTAATTTTTTACGGGTTATTTAGAAGTTTTGTTGAATTCTTTAGGCAGCCAGATGAGGGCATTGATTTAATGTTTGGTTTGATAAGTCGTGGCCAACAGCTTTCTATTCCCATGATAATTATTGGGCTTGTACTTTTTGTCTGGAGCTACAGAAAAAAAAATTAATTTAACAAAAGGGAGATATCAGTATGCAAGTCTATTTAGATTTAATGCAAAAAATTCTTGATGAAGGCACGTTTAAGGACGACAGAACTGGTACTGGCACCTACTCAATTTTTGGGCACCAAATGCGTTTTGATTTATCTAAGGGCTTCCCTTTAGTTACTACTAAAGCTTGTCATCTTCGTTCCATTATTCATGAACTTTTGTGGTTCTTAAACGGGGAAACTAACATTCAGTATTTAACTGAACATGGTGTGAAAATTTGGGACGAGTGGGCAGATGAATCGGGTGATTTAGGACCTATTTATGGACACCAATGGCGTTCTTGGCCAACAACTGATGGTGGACATATCGATCAAATATCTGCGGCAATTGATTTAATCAATAAAGACCCTAATTCAAGGCGAATCATTGTTTCGGCTTGGAATGTAGGTGAATTAAATAAAATGGCATTAGCCCCTTGTCATGCACTTTTCCAATTTTATGTTGCAGATGGTAAGTTATCCTGTCAATTATACCAACGTTCTTGTGACGTCTTTTTAGGATTACCGTTTAATATTGCCAGTTATGCCCTTTTAATCCACATGATTGCCGCACAATGTCATCTCGGTGTAGGTGATTTTGTTTGGACAGGAGGAGATACTCATCTCTATTCTAACCACATTGACCAAGCTAAATTGCAGTTGTCACGTGCACCTAAAGCTTTACCAATGCTTAAAATACATCGTAAACCTCCCTCTATATTTGAGTATCAATTTGACGACTTTGAAATAGTGGGGTATGAGCCTCATCCGATCATAAAAGCCCCGATTGCAATTTAGATAGAACTTTTACCAGAGGATATGTGTATGGCAAATGAAGAAAATAGGTTAGACTTGAGTCATCTAACTCAGTTACAGTATGATATTACTCAAAAAGCAGGTACTGAAAGGCCTTTTACAGGTAAATTACTTAATGAAGAGCGAAAAGGCCGCTATATTTGCATTTGTTGTAAAAGGCCCTTATTTAATTCTTCAAGCAAATTTGATGCAGGGTGTGGGTGGCCTAGTTTTTTTGAAACGGTAACACCTGAGGCAGTAAAATATCTAGAAGATCACTCCTTGACACGACTACGCATTGAAATACGCTGTAATGCTTGTGATGCGCATTTAGGTCATGTGTTTGATGATGGTCCTGCGCCTACCTTTAAGAGGTACTGTTTAAATTCTGCCGCGTTGATTTTTGAAGAAGCAGAGACAGGTTTACAAATCATAGGGTAACCTGAAACTTTGTTAATCTAAATCCTGTTAAACTAAATCCTGTTAAACTAAATCCTAGGTTAGTTACTTAGGATTTTTTCTAATATCCCAAAAAAGTAACTCATTTTACAAACTAAGATTTGGTATTGCGTACTGAATCAGTTGAGTTAAAATCCACTCATGCGTAAAGCAACGTTTAGTTTATAGCCAAAGCAGATAGCATAGCTTGTAATAGTAGGAAAAAATCCGCAAATAAAGATTCAAAGAATGGCACAATTTGTGGAAGTAAAAGACCAAGCACATAAATTCCCATAAATAAGCTCAGAGGAAATCCTACGACGAAAACTGATAGTTGAGGGGTCATTCTGTTTAAGATCCCCATTGTGATGTTCATTAACAACAACACAGCAATCAAAGGCAAAGCAAACAATAAACCGTGTACAAACATGTTTGTACCTGCTTTGACCAATATAATAAGACCATCTGCATTTAACTGGTTGGTAGAGATAGGCAGTATGCTAAAACTGTCGACTAACATACTAAATAGCCATAAATGGCCCTGAAAGGTTAAAAAAAGCAATATAGCCAGAATATTTAAAAACCTAGCTAGAACAGGCATATTAGGACCGCCAGACGGATCGAAAAACACAGCAAATGATAATCCCATCTGTAGACCAATAAGCTCTCCTGCAATTCTTATCGATACGAAAGCTAATTGCAACATTAGCCCCATCATTACCCCAATTAAAATTTGCTGGATTAATAACCAGAAACTGAGCGGTTCTAACAGTGGCGTGTCATTGAGGGGAATATGTGGAGTGATAATAAAGGTAGTTAATGCTGCTAATCCAATTTTCACCCGATTGGGAAATTGTTTTTCATTAAACACAGGAGATGCAGCAATTAAGGCCAGTATTCGTACAAAAGGGAAAAAATAGTAACTTATCCAACTGATAAGTTGGCTACTGTCAAAAGTCATCATGCTAGACAGTTCTTCATATGGTTAGCCAATGATATAGGGTAAATTATTAAATAAAGCTTTCATATAGTCCATGAAATATTCTAACATCCATGGACCTGCAAAAATTGCCATGAAGCAGACTGCAATAATTTTAGGTATAAATGAAAGCGTCATTTCATTGACTTGGGTAGCTGCTTGCAACAAGCTAATGATAAGTCCCACAAACAGTGCTGTCAGTAAAAGAGGCGCAGAGATTGATAAAGCAACTTTCATTGCTTCTGTGCCCATCGTGGTAACTAATTCAGGAGTCATTCTAAACCTCTTTATTCTCAGCTAACTAAAAAAGCTTTGGGCTAGAGAGCCTAACAATAATTGCCAGCCATCAACCAAAACAAATAACATTAATTTAAAGGGTAAGGAGATAGTCGCGGGAGGTACCATCATCATACCGAGTGACATTAATACACTCGCAACGACTAAGTCTATGATAAGAAAAGGTATAAATATGGTGAAACCAATTTGGAATGCCGTTTTTAATTCACTGGCGACAAAAGCTGGCAGCAGGACACGCAGCGGTATATCATCAGGTGTTTTAAAAGCAGGTTGATTACTTATTTTTGCAAATAACGCAATATCCGTTTCACGTGTTTGGTAAAGCATAAATTCGCGCATAGGAGCCATACCTTTCGCAAAAGCCTCCTCTCCACTGAGTGTTTCATTACTATAAGGAAGGTAAGCTTCATTATATATTTTATCTAGAATAGGAGACATGATAAAAAATGAGAGAAATAGCGAAAGGCCAATTAAAATTTGATTCGACGGGGCCGATGGTGTGCCTAAGGCATTTCTCAATAGTCCTAATACGATGATTATTCGAGTAAAGCTAGTCATCATCAGAATAACCGCTGGCAAAAAGCTAAGAGAGGTTAATAGAACTAAAGTTTGAACTGATACAGACCAGCTCTGATCGCCTGAGGGGAGATTCTTAACAATAACACCCGGTAATTCCGCAAACGCAAAGAGGGGCGTAAAGGAAATGAGTGGTAAAATAAATAATCGGATTAGTTTTAGCATGAGCCACTCTAAAATGTATGATAACTATTTTATTTCAATAAATTATTTTGACTTTTTATTGATCATTTGGTCAAGGGTGTTTTTAAAAGATTCACCTAACTTTCCTATGGTAGCATTTTGGCTTTCCCTTACCTGCTCATTATCAGCCGGTAAAGGACTTTTATCTTCTGAGCTAATATCGCTTTTATCTAAAAGAGTAATTTGAGATGAGGTCACACCGAGAGTAAGTAGGGTATCATTTTTTTTGATGATAACCACTTTCTCTTTAGTACCCACCGAAATAGAATCAATGATTGTAAGATGCTTTGACTTTTTAAAACGATTATTCGCTCCCATCTTTTTTACAATCAAAGCAAGCACAATGATAAAGCCAAGCACTAAAAATAAAGAATAATAAGCATCAGAAAAACTAGGTGTCTTATTGCTACTTTCAGGAACAGTCAATACGGTGCTATTTACTGCTTCGATGTCAATGGTTTTGTTTGACATAATATCTAGCTTTTATTGAGTCTGCGCATTCTTTCTGATGGTGTAATAATATCTGTTATACGGATACCATATTTATCATCCACAACAACAACTTCACCTTGAGCAATTAAATATCCATTAATTAGGATATCTAAAGGTTCACCTGCAAGACCATCTAAAGGAACCACTGAGCCTTGAGATAAATTTAATAGATCTTTAATGGCCATTTTTGTTTTGCCAAGTTGGACAGTCATTTTTACTGGAATGTCCATTATTAAATCTAAGTCTTTTGAATGCTGCGGTGCTGAATTCTGTTCAAGTTGTCCAAACGGGTCTTTGTCATTGTGAGATTGTGCAGTTTCCTCAGAAGATTCTGTTTCACCTTGCTCAGCAAAGGCATCAGCCCAAAGATCTTCAGCTGACGCAGCGTCTATTTCATCATTTTTTTCGTTGTCATTCACATCAGTTACATCGTTCATTTATCTATCCTCTAGTCTTATAAAATATATTTTTTGAGTACGGAGTCCATCATATCTTGAACCTTGATGGCATATTGTCCATTATGATTACCATATTTGCCAGTTAGTACGGGCACACCGTCAATATATGCCGTGAGCAAATCTGGTTTATCAATTGGCAGGATATCCCCCTTTTTAAGTGTTAGGATATCATTTACTCTGATAGGTATATTGACAAAATCTACGTTTAATTCCACTTTAGATGATTTAAGTTCAGTTTTCATTTGTAACTTAAAAAGCTCATCTTCACTTTGGGAATTTTCCAAAGGAGGATTTTTCAGCAACTCTCTTATGGGTTCTATCATAGCAAAAGGAATACATATACTAAATTCCCCCATAGCATTGCCCAACTCGATATTAAAGTCAGTCGTAACGACAATATCATTAGGCGAGGAAGTAATATTTGTGAATTTGATTTGTGATTCAGAACGAACAAATTCAGGTTCAATTTTATAAACAGCCGACCAGCAATCACTATACGCTTCTAGAGCCAATTTTAATAAGCGCTTAATAACTCGCTGTTCTGTCGGTGTAAATTCACGTCCTTCAACTCGAGTAGGAAATCGTCCATCACCACCAAATAAGTTATCAACAGCAATAAAAACTAAACTTGGTGAAAAAACAAAGAGGGTAGAACCGCGCAAAGGTTTTAAGTTCACCAAGTTTAAGTTTGTAGGAACCGGTAGGTTCTTAGCAAACTCATGATAGGGCATAGTTTTTAATGGACCCAATGTGATCTCTGGGCTTCGTCTGAATAAATTAAAATAAACAATCCTAAGTTGCCTTACAAACCGTTCATTGATAATTTCCAATGCTTGTAATCTTTCTCTAACCACTCTGCGTTGTGTGGCGGGATCATATTTCTTGATCCCTTTAGAGTTTGTATCTTTTGCATTGTCTGCATTTTTTTCTTCAGCAGGTTTACCACCGCCTAGAAGGGCATCTATCTCTTCTTGTGAAAGAATATCATCAGTCATAATTAGTATCTGATTCCAGTTAAAAAATTAACTCAATTAAAGTAAATGTCAGTAGCTAAAGCTATCTAAGTAAATACAAATTACAAACCAAATTATCTTAAAATAAATTTATTGAAAGAAATATTTTTAATTTTATTTGGCGGAAGTTGAGGGTGAACAGGCTGTGTCAAAATAGTTTTCATCTCTTCTGCCAGCTTAAGTTTCCCCTCTAATGTTTTAAGTTCAGTTTTAGTTTTTGACGAAATCAAATATAAAATTCTTGTATTCACTTCAGGAAGATAGTTGAATAAATTTTTTCTGTCATCATCTGTTTCTAACTCTAAACTGATAGCTACATAAAGTACATGGTCGTCGCCTTCGACTTCAGGTTGTAAATTGATTGTCGTTGGTTCTAATTCTAAAAAAATAGGTAGTGCAGGGGGAGGAGGAACTGCTGCATGACCTTCTGCAGGTGCTTTGCCTTTGATTAAAAAGAAATAGCCACCAGCCCCACCACCTACTAACAAAATGATTACAATGAGTAAGATAGTAATAAGTTTTTTACTTGATTTTGAATCAGCCATTTTCCGTATGCCTTTTGTTAATTAAATGAAATTATCTACACCCGCAGAACGACTTTTCATTCTATGGGGTGCATTGTGGTTTTCTTGTAGTACTTCTTCTGTATTTTGAATTATTTCTTCTTTACGTTTTAAATCAGTAAATGTAGTTTTAGCGAGTTCATTTTCATCAGCTTGGTTTTCAGACTCTGAAAAACCTACAAAGCTGTCTGATAAATCATATCCTTGTTCACTAAACGACTCTTTTAGTGAACCAAGTGCGCTTTCCATTGTGTGCCTAACTTGGGCATTCCCTGAAAAAAGTTGCAATTTAACTAAATTATCATCCAAAGACATTTGAATATGTATTACACCTAATTCTTGGGGATGGAGCCTTAATTCAGCGTTTTGAATGCCATTTTTGATAAAAAATAAAATCTGCTGTTTTAGCGCTGCTTGCCAAGCATCTGTTCCAAATTGTGTAGTTAGTTGACCTTGATAAGTTCTATTTACGTTATCCGCTACATTTGCACTCAACTGTGAATTATTTTCAGTGACTGTATTGGTTAATGTATTAAAATGGTTTAATTCAATCCCCAAGCTTTTTTGACTATTTGCAGAGAGTGCTGAGCTGAATTTAGCCAGTTCAATTTGTTCATTAATGTGTTTAATAAAGGCATCGCTATCGTTTAAATTGACCATGTCGTTATTTAACAATAAAGATTCAATGCCATTGCTATCATCTAATGAACCGTTTGCTTCAAATGAGTTATTTGATGATTTCACAATAGATTGAAGGTGATGTGATGCCTCTTTTTGAATATTAACAAATTGAATCAGTGAATTTAATGATTTAGACAACCCTTCTAGTGATTGAATCTCACTTTCGGGTAATGAGCCCTTTGTGAATAGTTCAAGTGGATTACTTGATTTTATATTCTCATTATCTACACTAATGGCTTTTAAATCCAACCTCCACTCTAGACGAGAGTTACTATCTTGCTTAATTAATTGATCAAAATGTGTTAATTCATTTTCCACTCTCATTTTTAGCGCTTCTGCATCAACTATGCTAGATTCAATAAAAGAGCCTACTAATTCGTTTAACTCTTTTAAATTGAGCTTTGTTAAAACAAAATCTAATTGAGGTTCACTCAGATGTAATTCATTAAACATGTTGTTAATTTTAGTAAGTATGTTTTGAACTCTATCAGTCCCTGCTGCGTTTTCTAAAGAGCTTATTAATTCAGATAGAGTTAATGAGAATTGCGCTAGGCCTTCAGAAGAAAGGGATGTGTTTATTTGTCCTAGCGCTTCTGTATTTTCATTCGCTTGATTACTATTTGAGTTTACAATGCCTAATATTAAAGATAACACTTCAGCAATAGGGTTAACTGGCTCTGAATCAGTTTCATTTTGCTTAGATATCTTATTAGATATAATTTCTTTATTGTTGCTTTTATCATTAGGTGCTACAAGTAGTTCATTTTTTTCATCAAGTATTTTATTGAATTCAGTAGTAATTTCATTATCTGTTATAAATGAACTTACTGAAGCTATTTCAGGTTTTTGAGTCACTAGATTTAACAAAATTGCATTATTCACAAATTTCTCCTAGGGCTACGAGCACTATATTCATCCATTAACTTTTGTTCAATTTTTTGTTCTTTTGCTTGTTGCAAAATTGCTTCACGTTTAACAAGAATATCGAAACTATTGACTTTTTTGTTTTTTTCTTGCCAGTTTTCAATTGCTAACTTTACTTTATTATCTAATTCGACCAATACCCTACGTTGTTGTAGTATGGCTTTATCCATTGAATCTATAAAACGCTCAAAATTATCCCAAGTATTTGTTGTTATTCCTGATTTTAGCATCTGACTTAATTGTGTTCTGTAATCTTCTTTGTATTCAATTAAGTCAAGAAGTTGTTTCTCGCCTGCTGCATAATTAAGTCTTGCTTTACCTAAATTTTCAAGTGCTTGACTTAGTTCTTCATCTGCTAAATTTTTTAATAATTTAAATTTTGATTGTTTAGCCATAAGTCTCGCACCTATTTCTTAAGGCATGAGCTCGTTAAATTCATTCAATGAGTATTCTAAGTCTGCTTGTTTATTAATCCCTTGTTGTAAAAATTCTTGCATCTTCGGGTATAATTTTATGGCTTCATCTAATATAGGATCGCTTCCTGGTGCATATGCACCTACATTGATTAAGTCTCTATTCCTTTGAAAAGAAGAGAGTAAACGTTTAAATTTCATCGTTTTACGTAAATGTTCATCATCTATCAAATCTGTCATCGCTCGGCTTATGGATGCTTCAATATCAATCGCAGGATAGTGCCCAGCTTCTGCTAAATATCTGGACAAAACAATATGCCCATCTAGTATTGCTCTTGCTGAGTCGGCAATAGGGTCTTGTTGATCATCGCCCTCAGTCAATACAGTATAAAAAGCGGTAATTGATCCTTTCTCATCTTTTGAATTCCCAGCTCGTTCAACGAGCGCAGGCAACTTAGCAAAAACTGAGGGCGGATAGCCTTTAGTTGCAGGAGGTTCTCCTATCGCAAGGGCAATTTCCCTCTGAGCCATGGCGTAACGAGTCAAAGAGTCCATGATAAGTAGTACATTGAGTCCTTTATCACGAAAAGATTCAGCAATACGTGTCGCATAATTCGCTCCTTGCAATCTTAGCACTGCAGAAACATCAGCAGGGGCTGCCACCACAACGGCACGTCTTAATCCTTCTTCTCCTAAGATATCTTCAATAAAACTTTTCACTTCTCGCCCACGTTCACCTATGAGTCCAACAACGATTACATCTGCAGTAGTGAATCGAGACATCATGCCTAATAGCACACTTTTGCCTACTCCTGAACCAGCAAAAAGTCCCATTCTTTGCCCTCTTCCAACAGTCAAAAGAGAGTTGATCGCTCTGACTCCTACATCTAATATATTTCTGATAGATTGTCTATCTAATGGGTTTATCGGGGGATTATTTAACATGGTCATTTCAATGTTATTAATCTTGCCTAGCCCATCTAGTGGTTGACCTGAAGCATCAATTACTCTGCCTAACAAGCCTTCACCAATAGGCAATTTCTTTATCGCAATTTTATGATTTTCATCATAAACTGGGCATATTTTAGCACCCAATTCAACACCATCCATCTCTACTAAAGGCATAAGGTATAAACGCTCATCATTGAATCCAACCACTTCGCATTCAACGTCAGTAGAGTATAAACTTCTATCTCTTTCTACCCTGCATGACGCCCCAAGGGGAAGCATCAGACCGGTTGCTTCAAGTACTAATCCTGCAGCTCTGATCAGTTTTCCATAATAATTTACTTTTGGAAGTGCCATAATTTCTTTAGCTAATCGTTCCGATGAGCTCGACAATGACTCCAAACAAGAAAGATTATTATTTATCATGGAGAAATATGCCTTCTGAAAGTTTAATTATTTCTTGCCATTTACTTTCAAGGGTAGCATCGATCTCCTGAGTATCAGTTTCAATGATAAAACCACTTTTCACTAAAGAATCGTCTTTGATCATTTTCCAATTATTTTGGGCAAATAACTGAGTAATACTCCCTTGAATGAACGTCCAGTCATTAGGATTTATTCTTAAAGTTAGCTGTCTAGGAGCCAATGGCAGTTTCTCTAATTCATCCATTATTTTTTCACTTAATTCACCTTGCAATTCATCAATTTTATTTCCAATGAGTGATTTTGCGGCTGCAAGCGAAATAATTAACATCTTTTCAGGTAATAAATTGTTTGTATTATCAATCAGTTTATTAAATTGAGAAAATAGGTTTTCAATTTTTTCTACAAACTGATCTTGTTTGATTGCTGCTTCCTCTTCAGCTTTCTGCTGTCCATTTAAATATCCTTGTGATTCTCCTTCAGAAAGTCCTTTTGCAAAACCTTCTTCGTAAGCTTTTTTTAATTCATCAACTATCAATGATTCACATGAAGATTGAAAATTTGCACGTTCCTTTTGTAATTCCTCTTTTAGTGATTCTATCTCAATTAATTTTTGAGCATAGTTTGAAGCCGCATCTGTTGCATTAGCATTAAAATCTTCTAAATGCCATGGTGACCAAGATTGGCTATTAGACATAGTCGTCCTCACTTCCACCTACATTGATTTCACCACTTTCTGCAAGACGCCTTACAATCATCAAAATAGCTTTTTGTTCTGTGTCTACCTGAGACATTCTGACAGGGCCTCTGTTGTTCAAGTCATCGCGTAGGATTTCTGCTGCACGTGAAGACATATTTTTGAGGAATTTTTCTCGAAGATCTTCATCAGAACCTTTAAGTGCCACAAGTAATGACTCACCTTCGACATCTTGAAGTATGCGTTGGATACTTCGGTCATCAACTTTAATAAGATCTTTGAATAGAAACATTTCATCAATAATTTTTTGTGCTAATTCTCCATCAAAAGATTGCAATGCTTCGATAACGGCGTCATGCTGATTTTTCTTGAAGTAGTTAATAATTTCAGCGGCAGTACGTACACCACCCATTTTGCTTCTTTTTACATTTTGTCCCATTAATTGACTATTCAACACCTCGGTTAATTCAGAAAGGGCGCTGGGCTGTACACCACCAAATGTGGCTATTCTTAACATTACATCATGACGCAATCTGTCATCAAATAGAGCAAGGATGTCTGCGGCTTGGCTTCTTTTAAGGTGAACTAAAATAGTAGATATGATTTGTGGATGTTCATCAGCTATTAATTCAGCAGCAGAGTTAGGATCCATAAAGTTCAATGTATCCATGCCATTTGTTTCACTACTTTGTAATATATCATCAAGAATATTCGCAGCTTTTTCTTCGCCAAGTGACTTATTAAGCACTTGTTTCAGATAATCACCAGCATTTACACTAAGAGCAGCATATTGTTCAACATCATCCTCAAACTGGTTAAGAACTTGGTTTAACTGTTTTTGAGAAATTTGTTGCATAGTTATTATTCTTGCACTGATTTCCTGAACTTCGTTCGAAGAAAGGTGTTTGAAGACTTCAGCTGCTCGATTTTCACCTAAAGTCATTAATAAAATAGCACTTTTATCTATTCCTGTTAATTCACTCATTGTTTGATATCCATTGACGTACAACTAAAGCAACCACACGTGGATCTTTGTCAGCAAGATCACGAATTCTTTGAATTTTAACTTCCGTAGTGACACGTTGTTGTGAGCGTTTATGTCTGACTAAATCTTCACTCGTTAGACCGTTAAAATCAGCAGAAGAGAGAGGACCAGAAGTTAAACCTCCACTAATTTTTTGCAGAACGATAGCCTCACTACCATCAGACGTTGGATTGATAATTACATTTTCATCTTCATCATCACTGTCACCTCTGCTAGCGTCAGTTTTATTAGCCTCTTGCTCTTCCGTTTTACGCGCAATGAATGGTTTAACCAATTTACGCCACAAGATGAATGCAACGATGAGAACTAATAAATATTTCAAAATAGTTATAGCTAGATCGATAAAACGTTGTTGCTGCCAAATTGGGATAGCAGTTTCAACAGGATCAAGATTAGCGAATTTAGTATTAACAATCGTTAAACTATCAGGTCTAGGTCTTTGTTCATCAAATCCAACCGCCTGCTTGACCAAATTTTCGATTTCAGTTCTTTGTTCAGGCGTTAAAGGAACAAATTCACCTTCTTCATCTTGCAAATAGTTGACAACAACCGCAACAGTAATTCTCTGAATTTTGCCAACCTGTTCTTTCGAGTGACGAATTGTTCTATCGACTTCAAAGTTTATGGTTTCATCTTTTCTAAGTACAGTTGAACTACTGTTATCTCCATTTGTTAAATCAGTAACACCTGGAGGTTGAGGCTGGTTCGCAGGCGCAGTCGGGTTATTGGGTTCAATTGGCGCAGTAGCAACAGGATTTGCCTGATTCGTTAATGCCCCAGGTACACCTACGGCAGTCGCGTTGGCATCAGCTGAATTATTCTGGCTGATTTGTCTTGATCTGACGGCCGGTTCATTATTAGGGGGCTGGTTTGGACCATAATTTTCTTGGGTATATTCCATGATAGCAAAATCCATATCCAAGGTCACCTGAGCCCTGACATTACCATTACCTACAACAGGAGCCAAAATGTTTTCAATGTTTCTTTTGAGGCGCTGTTCATTTTCTTCAATGATTCTGAGTTGTTCTGCATTGCCTGCAAGGCCTAAAGAGGAAGAACGATTGGTCAGCAGACGACCATTTTGGTCAACAATAGTTACATCATCAGGATTTAATTTCGCCACACTACTAGAGACAAGATAAACAATTGCATTTATTTGAGTTTCTTCAAGTACTCTACCGTTGTGTAATTTTACAGTAATTGAAGCACTAGGATTGGTTTGCTCTCTTACAAAAAGAGATGGTTTAGGTATTGCAAGATGCACTCGAGCACTAACTACTGAATTAAGGGATTGAATTGTTCTGGCCAGTTCACCTTCTAAGGCTCTTTGATAATTGACTTGCTCTGCGAATTGACTAATACCAAATGTATCTTTGTCTAATAACTCAAAACCAACAGTCCCTCCTTGAGGAAGACCTTGTTGGGCAAGTTTAAGACGCGTATCAAAAACTTTTTCAGATGGAACAAGTATCGTGGCTCCATTATCTGCTAATTGATAAGGGATATTCATTTGTTCTAGTTGTTGTACAATTGTTCCTCCGTCTCTTGCTTCTATGTTGCTAAATAACACATCAAAGCTTGGACTTCTTGCCCATAAAAGTAAAGAAACAACTATTGCAATTGCTATTGAAGCAACAATTGCAAGGAGTAGAACTGGACTATTTTTTATTTTATTAAAGAATTCTTTAATGCTAAATTTTGATTCACCTTGTACTGGCGCGTTCATAGTATTTCCTTCTTAGCTATTACAAGGTGAGTAGCATTACCTTTAACTGTAGTAATCAAAGTATACCTCTTGAGGCTGTATCAACAAATATGTAAGTATTATCATGTACATTAAAATTCAATAATCCTTCTTATTATGCAGTTAAATGAGTAAAACTGCAAAGAAATATTTCTAATTAATTTACATAACATTACTTACTTGTTTAACTATAACATCATAATTTTAAAAATATTTATGTAGTTTATCTTAAAAATAACGGTTAGTCTTGTAAAAAAAAATTATTTTTTGTAATATATGAAACATTCTTTTGAGGATTCTAACAGCTTTATTTTGTATATTACTTGAATTAACTTGAACTAAGTGTTCAATTAATTTCAAAAGTTTTTTTTCATGCTATGATCAACCTAAGTATATTTTGTAAACACTTCTCAAAGGAGACTAATTGTGGCAATACCCTCTATAAATAATGTGCTAAATCAAATGAACACTATTTCAAACCCTACGCCAATAAACACGCAGGGTGTTTTAGAAAATTTTACTGCCCAACCAGTAGAATTTGCCTCTTTTTTATCTAGCGCCTTAGACAAAGTCAGTGCAGCACAAAATAGCTCAAGAGCACAAGCTGAAGCGTTCGAAAGAGGTGAGCCAGGGATTGATTTGACTGCGGTCATGATTGATTTACAAAAGGCAAGCGTAGGAATGCAGTTAACAGTCCAAGTGAGGAATAGAATTGTTCAAGCTTATCAAGAGATAATGAATATGCCTGTATAAGTATTTGTTTTTATTTGTTTTTATTTGTTTTTTTTGTTAAAGGGCAGAGCAGAGTGAGTCAAAATAATACATTTTTTTGTTAACATTTTTTAGAGCTGCACCTTTTAAACCCATATACTCAATGCTCCTTACTGTTCAGCTCTTTGGCGTTTATTGACATTACTCAAGCAACAAATTACTCTTTTTACACAAAAGAATGAAGCCTATATATCAATTCTCTTCGATTTTGTTAAGTCTACCATGCTAAAAGGTAGACGCAGTTCTTATATTGAAGCTTCTATATGAAGCTTTGGTTAAGTGTTTTTGCAAGATTTTTCACAATCATGAATGGGTGAAAATGCCAACAAGTATCATCGAACCTATCTCCAGCCATACTACGTTTGCATATACGTTTAAATAATTCTTTGCGTTTTTTACTGCTTGTCTTTGCTCATTTTCTTATATTTCTAGTCGTCATAAAAAATGAGCAAAGTATAGATTCAAAGTATATGTCAATCTACAGTCTAAACTGATGAGCGATCAGCTACTATTCTTCGTTATCGTCTAAAGGTAAAATTCTAACTTGATCAATTTTATACCCTTGCATTTTAGTAATGGTGAAGGAGTATTTATCAATAATAATGGCATCTCCTTCTTTGGGAATTGACCCAATATCTTCCATGATTAAGCCACCTATTGTGGTATATTCCCGTTTTTTAGGTAAATTGATATAAATTTTTTGTAATAAATCTTCAATTGGCAGTAATGCTGAAACTAAAATTGATCCATCGTTATCTTGAGTTATTTGGCGCCTTTCATCTATATCTTCTGCGGCCGTAGGAAATTCCCCTGCGATTGTTTCCATTATGTCTGTTAGTGTAACGATACCCTCAACTGTCCCGAATTCATTTGCAACAAACGCAAAATGTGTTTTAGCTTGTCTAAATTGATCTAAAGCACTTAGAAGAGTTAAATTTTCAGGGAATACCAAGGGTTTTTGCAGAATATCATCAAGGCGCAAAGGATGATCATTTAATTTTTGTAATAAAACATCGATGACATGCACAATACCTGATGGCTCATCAATCTGAGGTGATTTTTTAACTATCAAGCGCGTATGAGGTTGTTTTCTTAATAATTCATATAGTTCACTTTCTGTATCAGTTAAATGCGCATAATTAATATGCTGTCTTATTGTCATAATACTAGAGACTGTGCGTTCATGTAATTTTAAGATTTGCCCAACCATTAATCTTTCTTGTTGGTTAAAAGCATCAATAGAAGCCTGCGTGGATATCTCTTTATTAGACGTACTACTTGTATCCTTTTCAGAATTTATGTCATTTTCGTCTACATCTTTACCATGCAGAAGATTGAGTACAGCTTGAGCTGTTTTTTCTCTAAGTGCTTTATTCTTAAAAAAAGATTTTTTTCGATTAAATGACGCGATTTGGTTAAAGAGCTCTATGATTAAAGAGAAAGCAATTGCTGCATATAAATAGCCTTTAGGAATTTTCACACCAAATCCTTCAGCTACCAAGCTAAAACCTATCATTAATAAGAAACTTAAGCATAATATTACTAAGGTCGGGTGCTTATTTACAAATCGGGTAAGCGGTTTACTCGCTAATAGCATCAAACCTATAGCAACTGACACAGCAATGATCATTATACTGATTTCTTCTACCATGCCTATCGCTGTGATAACAGAATCTAATGAAAATACAGCATCTAATATTACAATCTGTGTTACTACAACCCAAAATTTAGTTGTTTTTCTTGTTTCTCCCGAGTGATGATCTTCACCTTCTAATTTGCTATTTAGCTCCATCGTCGCTTTAAAAAGCAAAAATAGCCCCCCTGTAATTAGAATTAAGTCACGGGCATTAAATGTATGACCAAAAAGGGTGAAAAGAGGGGTGGTTAGGCTAGCTAACCATGAAATTCCAAAAAGTAGACCAACACGCATTATTAAAGCTAAGCTTAGACCCATAATTCTTGCTTTGTCGCGTTGATGTTTTGGCACTTTTTCTGAAAGAATGGCAATAAAGATAAGATTATCGATTCCAAGGACAATTTCTAATAATATTAAAGAAACTAATCCTGCCCAGGCCGTTGGATCTGCAATCCATTCCATTTAGTGAATACCCCTTTTATTAATCTTAAGAAATAATTTGTTATAATTTATTGAAGTTTAAATGATTAAAAATGAACACAATTGTAATAGAGCTAGAAAATAGCCCACTATTGTAACAATTTAAGTAAGGCTTTTATATTACAGCATCAAGCAGCATCTGTGTATAATAATTTTGTGGTTTTTCAAAAATTAACCTAGTATCATTGGATTCTACAATTTCACCTGCCTTCAGTACCACAGTAAAAGAGCACAACTGCTTAATTAGGTGTAAATCATGGCTGATAATAATATATGTAAGGTCGTGTTTTTTTTGTAGTGAAATTAATAGATTAATAACTTGTTGTTCTGTACTTTTATCTAAAGCAGAGGTAGGTTCATCTAATATCACTATTTTGGGGTTGAGCACCATAACGCGAGCAATAGCAATACGTTGTCTTTGTCCCCCTGAAAATTGATGCGGATATTTATGAATAGAGTCCCTGTCTAAGCCAACGTCTTCTATTATTTTTTCTATTTTTCCTTTCTTTTCAGAAAAAGAAAGTCCGGGTTCATGAATTGTAAGCCCCTCCGAGATGATTTCAAATATGGTCATTTGGGGATTCAAAGAGGAATATGGATCTTGAAAAACAAGTTGGATCTCTTTTCTATAAGGCCTAAATGCTTTCTCACGCATTTGGCTTATTTCAGTATTTTTATAATAAATTTGGCCTGAGGCAGGCATAAGTTGAGTTATCGCAAAAGCCATAGTGCTCTTACCCGATCCAGATTCGCCCACTATGCCTACATTTTGTCCTGTTTTAATATCTAAGTTAAAATCTTTTAAAATCGGTTTGTAGGACTTTTGAAAAAATTTGCCTTTACTTTGCACAGCTACCTTCAACCCTTCAATTTGCATTAGACTTTTACTATCTTCCAATTTTTGTTGCGTAATAAAAGTGGCATCTGTGGCATTTGAATTGATAAGTGTTTTGGTGTAACTATGATGAGGCGATTGGAATAGTGCTTTGGTATCTTGATATTCAATACATTGCCCTTTATACATGACCGCGACTTTATCAGCTATTTTTTTTACCAATTGTAAATTGTGGCTAATAAAAATAAGCGTCATACCATACTCATTCTTTAACCGCATCAATAATTCAATGATCTGTTTTTGTGTTGTTACATCAAGCGCTGTAGTCGCCTCATCTGCTATGAGAATTTTAGGATTTCTAAGTATAGCCATCGCAATGATAATCCGTTGCCGTTCACCACCAGAAAATTGGTGCGGATAATTATCTAAGCGCTTGATAGGATCTTTTACGCCGACATTTTGTAAAAGTTCAATGAGTGTACTCAGTCTTTCTGATTTATTAATTTTTTTTAGTTTAGTATGATGATCAAATACTTCTAAAAGCTGTTTTTTTATTGTATGTACTGGATTAAGGGCAACCATAGGTTCTTGGAAAACCATAGCAATGTCTTCACTTCTTAATTGCCTCAGTTGGTTTTCATTCATTGAGAGGATATTTTTATTATTAAATATAATTTCTCCGCTTTGGTTCTTTACTAACGCTGAAGGTAAAAGTTGAAGTACACTCAGGGCACTTAGACTTTTACCAGAGCCAGATTCGCCTACAATACCTAATACTTCATTAGAATATAGCCTTAGATTCAATCCATTAATTAATTTTTTTTCTGTTTCTGTGTGCAAAAAGGATTCTCGATTCTCTAAATTATCATCTAGCGCAACTGGAGTAGTGATGAGAGTGAAGTTTTTAAACTCTAAAATACAATCGCTATTTGAATTCATTTTGCGCCTCATAGCTTAAGATAAGTTAACATTAAAAGCATCTCTTATGGCCTCACCAACAAATACAAGAGACGTCAAAATCGATCCTAAAAATAAAAAGGAAGTAATGCCTAACCAAGGAGCATCTAAGCTATTTTTTCCTTGTAGCAAGAGATTACCAAGGGAGGGATATGAAGAGGGTAGACCAAACCCTAAAAAATCTAGTGAGGTGAGTGTAGTTATTGAACCTGTCAAAATAAAGGGGAGGAATGTTAATGCTGAAACCATCGCATTAGGCAAAATGTGTTTACGCATTATTCTTATATTACTAACGCCAAGTGCTCTTGCTGCTCGTACAAAATCAAATTGTCTTACTTTTAAAAACTCAGCACGTATTAAATCCACCAGCCCCATCCAACCAAAGAGGACGGTAATGATTAAAAGCCAGGTAAAGCTCGGATCGACAACGCTTGCAAGTAGTATTATTAAAAATAAGGAAGGTATACCTGACCAAATTTCCATAAAGCGTTGTGAAAATATATCAATCCAACCACCATAATAGCCTTGTAATGCCCCAACCACTATACCGATTAAGCTAGAAATTAAAGTCAGAGCAATACCAAATAATAGGGAAATTCTAAATCCATATAAAAGAAGAGAGAGAACATCTCTCCCTTGATTATCAGTACCCAACCAATTAGTCGAATCAGGTGCGGAGGGAAAAGGTTTATTACTGGTATAATTGATTGTGTTAAAACTAAAACGGATAGGAGGCCAAACGATAAAGCCATTAGACTCAATTTTTTCGCTGATTAAAGGATCATTAAAATTCGCGGGAGAGTCAAACGGCTCACCAAAAGCACTTTCATTAACTGGTTTAATAAAAGGAAAATACCACTCATTAGCATAATTGACCATCAGCGGCTTATCATTTGCAATTAATTCAGAAAAAAGAGATATCAACGTGATAAAAAAGAAAAAATATAAAGAGTAGACGCCACGCTTATTTTTTTTAAAACGCTTTATTCTCAAACGATTGATCGGACTAAGTTGCAGCATTTAATTATTCCTTTCAAATGTAATTCTAGGATCGATCCACATATAAGTCAGATCACTGATAATTTTTACTAAAAGACCTAGTAGCGTAAAAATAAAAAGTGTGCCAAACATGACAGGATAATCACGTTGTAATGTAGCTTCATATCCCAGAAGCCCTAGGCCATTTAAAGAAAATATTACTTCTATCAAAACTGAACCTGTAAAAAACATACCAATAAATACGCCTGGAAATCCAGCAATAATAATTAGCATCGCGTTTCTAAAAACATGTCCATATAAAACTTGGTTTAATGAAAGTCCTTTAGATTTGGCTGTCACTACATACTGTTTATTGAGTTCAGAAAGGAAACTATTTTTTGTGAGCATCGTCAGTCCTGCAAAACCACCTATAACAGTTGCTATCACAGGGAGTGTTATGTGATGAAAATAGTCAAGTACTCTTTTATATAGGGGCCACTCTTCACTATGCAAACTACTTAGTCCTCTTAAAGGGAACCATTCAAAAAAAGATCCTCCAGCAAAAAGAACAATTAATAGCATCGCAAACAGAAAACCAGGTATTGCAGAGCCAGCTATAATCACTAGGCTTGTATAAAAATCAAATTTCGACCCCTCTTGTAACGCTTTTTTTATCCCTAATGGAATGGAGATAAAATAAATAATGAGTGTACTCCATACACCTAAAGAAATAGATACAGGAAGTCTTTCTTTTATTAGCTCTATGACAGAGGCGCTTTTGAAAAGGCTGTCACCGAAATTGAATTGAGCATAATCCTTAAGCATATTAAGGTATCTTATATGAATGGGTTTATCAAAGCCATACTGTTTTTTTATTGCTTCAATATGTTCTGGATCGAGTCCACGAGAGCCTTTGTAGCTGTTTTCCAATGCGCTACTCTGAGGATCATTTTGTCCGCCAGTAATTTTACTCATAGCAGATTGATGAGTATCCATGGCATTTTCACCCAATTCAATTTTAGCGATCGCTTGCTCGACTGGCCCACCAGGTGCTATTTGTACAATAAAAAAATTTAATGTAATAATTGCCCAAAGTGTGGGTATTAATAAAAATAGCCGTTTTACAACGTAATAAAGCATAGTATCGCCTTTTAAATATTATTTTGTTAGGGATTGCGCCTTTGTTTCATCAAACCACCAGGTATCTAATCCTATATCTAATGAAGGATAAGTTTCCGGCATTGAAAATTTATTCCAATAGGCAAATCTTGTTTTAGATGCATACCATTGGGGAATCATATAGTGTTGCCATGTTAATATTCTATCTAGCGCTCTACCAAGGATCACAAGACGATTTTTGTCGCCTTGGGCTTCAATAATTTTATCTATTAGGGTATCTATAGCAGGGTTTTTAACACCGGGTGCATTGTATGTCGAATCAATGAAACTTGAATGCCAATAATAAAGTAAAGAATCATCCGGATAGGGAAGAGTAGGGTAATTCTTAATTATCATATCATAATCCCTATCGCGTAATCTTTTGACATATTGAGATATATCTACCTCTTTGATGGTCATTTGAATGCCTATTTTATTTAAGGCCTGTACAAAAGGAGTTAGATGCTCAAGAGGAGAACCAGAATAACTAAGAAGTTCAAAACGCAACTGCTCATGAGTTTTTTGATCTATTAATTTACCGTCAATCAGTTCATATCCTGCGTCTTTAAGTAAAGCTAATGCATTTAATAAATTCTGTCTTGAAAAAGGATCACCATAATTATTGGGCGGAATTAAAGCTTCATCAAAGACCTTGTCAGTAAAGTGTTCACTGAGCGGTTTAAGAATATCAATCTCTTCCTGGCTGGGTTTACCTTGAGCACTGTAAGGAGAGTTTTGGAAAAAACTATTTACCCGAGTATAGCTTTGATAGAAATACTTTTCATTGAGAAATTCAAAATTAAAAGCATGACTGATGGCTTCTCTGACACGAATATCTTGAAATTTAGGTTGATTAATATTAAAAACAAACCATTGAGTGGATGTTGGAATGGTATTCTCTCTCTCTACTTTAATAATGTTACCATTGGCAAAGTTAGGCCCTTTATATCCTGTGATCCAATTTTTAGCTTTAGATTCCAATTGAAAGTCAAACGCACCGGTTTTGAAGGCTTCAAATGCTACATTTGCATCCAAATAGTAGTCATAGCGGATTTTGTCAAAATTATATTGGCCTTTATTGACAGGTAAATCTTTAGCCCAATACCCTTTGACACGTTCATAGATAACATATTGTCCCATTTTATATTCACTAATTTTATATGGACCACTGCCTATGGGCGGATTTTTTTGTGGTTCACCTAAATTTTTGTCTTGCCAATAATGTTCAGGAAGGATATTTAATGTAAGGAAATTGGACAATAATATTTTATCAGCTCTTGGAAGTATAATTCTGAAACTTAAATCATCAATTATTTCGAGTTCAACTCCAGCAAATGCTTTGGCAAATTGTGGCACACCCTCGTTATTAAATTTATCGAAGGTAAAGAGTACATCAGTTGCTTTAATAGGAACATCATCATGAAATCTTGCTTGAGGATTCAGTTCTACTATAGCCTGACTCAAATCATCTGCAACTTTAATTTTTGAAGCGATAAGAGGATAAAAACTGCTCGGATCATCTAAAGATTGAGTAAAAAGAGCGTCATATAATTCCCCACTTCTTTGAGCGGCTACTCCTCTTAACGCAAATCGATTAAAGTTATCAAAAGTACCAACTGCAGAAAAAATAATCTCCCCTCCTTTAGGGGCATTTATATTAACATAGTCAAAATGCTCAAATTCTGCAGGATATTTAGGATCACCTAATAAACTGATGGCATGAAAGGGTTTAAAAGTGGATGATTCTTCTATTGAGGCAGTAGGATTATTTTGTGTATTTATCCCAGCCAACGCAGATAAAGAAATACTGCAGAATAGAATAAAAGAGGTAGTCTGTTTAGCTCGAAAAATGAAATAAAAAGTAGATATCAGTTTTATTATCATAATTGTTCCAATATATATTAAGGTTATGTATAGAGTATAACCTTAATATATGCTTTAGAAAATACGATTAACTGTTTTTGGATGTTTTTTCGTTAAATAAAGCTTTATTAGTTTTGTCTTTAATACTTTTAGGATTTAAATTTGAAGCAGATTTAACTCCTTTAGTATTAAGAACGCGTCTCGCTTCTCTGAAGCGATTTTTCCAGTAAGAGTTATTCATGTCGGAAATAATGACACCTTGAGAAGTTGAAGCATGAACAAATTTATTATCGCCTATATATATCCCGACATGTCTACCGGTAGAACCTGCATTAAAAACAACCACATCACCGTTAACTAGTTCTTTTTTATTAGCAACTTTTTTACCAATTTGTTCTTGTTCATATGTTGAACGAGGCAAGGTAACATTAAATTGTTCTTTAAATGTCAGTTGCACAAAACCGGAGCAATCAATTCCTTTACGGGAGCTTCCACCTAACCGGTATTTTACACCTTTCCAGCTAGCATATTGCTCAAGGACTTTTTTACGTGTATCTAAGCTGTTAACCATATACTCAAAATCTGATTGAGAAGATTTTAGAGAATTGGATAATTCAGTGGGTTTTTCTTTATTAGGAGCAGCACATCCAACTAAAACTAATGAAATAATACCTAAAAAAACAAATTTTACACGATTATTAGTTGAAGCTTTGTTTGATGATGAAATTTTCATAAATTTAAAATTTTAGTCTTGAAACTTTATTGCGTGTTTCAAAACTTCCCTTGTTATGTTTTATTATCTTACTTAGCTGTGCAAAATATGTGTTTACACATTGCTTAAGGCAGATATTCAGTTAGTCAGTATAAATTTTCTTGTCGTATGATATAGCAAAAAAGATTTTAATTCTACCTTTAAATCTTTTTTATATAAAAAATCATCGAACTTATCATTCCAAAAGGCGATTATGTAAAATCAATAGGCTGTATTAAATTGAAATTAGTGTTTGACATAGTTGCAAAGTTGGTAATTACGAACGATTTTTTAGTGTGGATTAGTTAAAATTTAAGATCTCACTTATGCTTAACATTAAGAAAAATTCTCATGCTCTAAAAACGTTTAAAATGGTAAAAAATTATCAAATTGTTCTAAATCCTTAAAAAAATAGAGGTCACTGCCTCGAAGTAATCAGGTGTTTAAAAAAACTGTACTAGTAAACTGATTGCTGCAATTTAAATGTCCTAGATCCTTTAGATGTTAAAGGGAAAACTATGTGGCTGCTATAGTAAACAGGTCATATAAAAAGCTAAAGCGGTTAAAAATTCAATATATTTTATCATAATCCACTAGTGATAAATACTGACTTAAAACCCACCCATTATGTTCCTTTCCATTGCTATCGTAAAAAATCACTCGACTATAATCAAATTTTTCTTCAGTGAGCTTAACATAATCATTAAGTACTATAAATTTATCACTTTTCTTAAAAGAGCCTTCGATATATTCATAAAAATATAATCGTTTAATACCTTGTACTTTATAAAATCGTTCTTTTAAAATACAGTAATTTAGAGGGGATAACCATTTTTTATTAAATTCTATCTCATTTGAATTTTCTAAATTCACATCAAATGATTCAAGCATTTCGTTCGAAATATTAAACCTATAAAACCCTACCCAGAAGCCTCTCCCCCCTACATTTTCTGAGCTAGGAATATTATGCCTTTCTGGATAATCATAATAAACACTAATATCAATCAGTCCGAAATTATTGAAATCTTCAAAAGTCACATCTACATCAAAGTTAGTGTTTTTAGGAATTCCACTCTTCTCCTTAACTATTCCACTAGCTTTAACTGTTTGTTGTACTGTGTCACTACTAAGAATCAAACTTCTAACATATACACTACAAACTTCTACATCATGATAATAAGATGATTCCTCTGAAAACACATCTAAATGATATCCCAAAAAAAACAAAGGAAATATTATTTTTTTATTGAACATTTTATTCTCCTTTTTAATTTCGTATGAAATCTAGGCCTTTCACTCATAACTAACTCTTTAAATTAGAACGTACTATTTCATCGCTCTAGCTATGCCAAGTAGGCCAATCACCATTCGTCCTTTGAATAAAATACTGAATATTCCATTCAAAATATGCTGGAGTATACCCAATGGAAATTAAGATACAAATTTTAGCACCTGAAAATTATCACTAAGCCTTGTTCGTAGTTATGGAATGATTGTGGGTAGAGTATTTACGAAAAGTCCCAATACAGCCGCACGAAATTTATTTTTCGATGGAAAATATTGGTTATTTCTCCATTTTTTTTATGACCTTCCATAATCGCTCAATTGATTTTAAATTCGGACTATATGGGGGGTAAATAATGTATCACTATCCCTACTTCTAATGCTTTTTCAACGACAACATCCGACTAATTGTAACCTTCACCATCAAGAATGATATCATTCGATGGATCTTATAAGCAATTGATTGTGTGCTGTGAAGTTAGCTATTAGGTGGCTAACATGCTTTATCTAAGATGATGGTAGGCCCACCAGCATCGGCTGGCAAGAGCAGGTGCTAAATCGGCTCCAGCTGCGTTATTTAAG